>CACYCU010000032.1 GCA_902772945.1 uncultured bacterium
ATATTTGATAAAGAATACAAATTTACAAGCGGGAACAAAACAGTATGGCAAGACAGCAGTATGAAATACGTGTTCTTAACCGCTGACGGTATGATATTTGGTTTGATTCCTGATTATGACACAAACAGTATAAATATAATCGGTGATATAAACGGTATAAAAGACCCTAACGAGGGCGGAAAAGATTTGTGCCTTTACTCAATATCCAACACCGGAACATTATCAGAAAAATGTTCTGACATGGAAGACTGGACACCTACTGACATTTGTGACAGAGAACACCTTGATAAATGTAGTCAAAGCGAATGTGAAGCTTTACCTATTTACGGACATGAAGGGTACTATTACGATACAACACAAGGCAAATGCAATGCTCACTATGTAGGGGGCGGTTCTAACGATTAGTTTCGTGCTGGAATGCCCAAGCAGAATGATTGTGAATGCTCTCAAAAGCCTCACATTCAACTTCAAATTCGTTTATTATTTTGTTTTGTCTTAATTTTACAACAACATCACGAAGAACATCTTCTACAAATTTTGGATTTTCCCAAGCTTTTTCCGTAACATATTTTTCGTCTTCACGTTTCAAAAGGGTATAAACAGGACAGGATGAACAAGATTCAACAAGCTCTATCAAATCTTCAAGCCATATTTGTTCACTTTCATCATATGAAATTTTTACTTTTATAATAGCTCTTTGATTATGCGCGCCATATTCAGAAATTTCCTTTGAGCAAGGGCATAAAGTAGTTACAGGAACAGCCACACCTAATATAAATTTGTATTCTCCTCCATCTATCCTTCCTTCAAAAGAACATTCATACCCCATAGGAGCTGACATCTTTTTAACAGGAGATTTTTTATCAATATAATATGTAAATTTAAATTTTAACTCTCCGCTTTTTGCATTAAGCTTTTTGATAATTTTTTCCAAACATCCTTTTATATCAACACCTAAAAGATGCTTGTTTTGCCATTCTGTCAAGACTTCAACAAACCTCGACATATGCGTACCTTTATAATTTTTCGGAAGCGATACGCAAACTCTTGCTTTAGCTGAAACTATCTGATCTGAGCTATTTTTTCTCTGCACCGTAAGAGGCAAATTTAAATTATTTATTCCGACTTTTTGAATATCTACTTCTCTGTTATCCTGAAGATTTTGAATATCTTTCATATTTTCCTTAATATTTCTTTACATTTTAAAGACTAACTAGCAAATTTTTTTATTAAGCATACTTTATATAAATATAAAGCTCTCTCTTCTTATTTAAACGGATAGGCCTTGAAAACTCAAGGTCTTTTTTTTATTTGTCGAGTCTTGCTCTAATTTTTAAATATCTGTCAAGCTCCTGCCTAAACATTGCTAAATCTTGATAAGCTGAATTAGGCACCAATACTCTGTTATCGTATTTTGGATCTATAATATACACAGTAGGCAAACTTGATATATGATAGTCTTTTGCAAGTTTTATATCAGACTTTGAACCTTCTATGTTTATCATTACAAAATTAAATTTATCGCCATACAATTTGCTTAAAGTATAAAATCTCGGCATAAATTTCAAACAATAACTACACCAATCTGCATAAAATAACGCCAGCATAGGTTTTTTGGAAGTTGTTGCTTGTGAATATGAAATTCCTATATGATAATCTGACGGATGTTTAGCACTATTAACAGCTGCAATTGAAAATCCTGATATTATAATCAATATAAATAATATAAATACACCTAAAAAAACCTTTTTCTTCATAAATCCCTCCTAAAAAATTATACAATAAAATCAATAATAACAATACTTTTAGTCAAATTTTGGAATTAAGTAATTAATAAAACTTTACAAAAGACTTGAAAAAGTATATACTTTAGTATATACTAAATATATATCGAGTTATTTATCCCGTCTTGTGTTTTTAATGAAGGAGTTTAAAGAGGTATGACAAAAAATTCGCTTATCAAAATGAGAAAAACAGAATTCTCAAACCCCGCCAAGAATGAAATTCTTGAAGCAGACAATGACACTGTATTATCTTCTTACATCAGAGAAATTGCAAATTACCGTTTCTTAAGTTCAGAAGAAGAAAGAGAAATTGCCAAAAAAGCAAATGAAGGTGATGAAGAAGCTAAACAAAAACTTATCAAAGCTAACTTGAGACTTGTTGTAACAATTGCAAAAAAAGCTATTCATATGTCTCATTTACCTATGATTGATTTAATTCAGGAAGGCAATTTGGGCTTGATGGTTGCTGCAGAAAAATTTAATTACAAATTGGGTTACAAATTTGCGACATACGCCAGCTGGTGGATTAAACAAGCTATGTTTAAAGCTATTTCAGAGCAATCTCATTGCATGAAAATTCCTGTATATATCCAAGAAACTCTATCCAGATTTTCAAAATTAAAAAGAGAAATGGAAAGAGAAAGTAACTGTCAGGTAAACACTGAGGATGTCGCAAAAAAAATGAATATCCCTGCTGAAAAAATTGATACATTTTTGAATGCATATTCAAAAACAATTTCAATTGAAAGCGGTTTAGAAAATAATGACGGTAAAGAAATGAACGTCGCAGACATTATCGAAGATGAAAAAGCATCAGCTACTGAAGAAGTTGAATTTGAAAATTTGCGAGAAGATATTCTTAATGTTGTATCCACACTAAAAGAACGTGAGCAAGAAGTTGTCAGGATGAGATACGGGTTAAACAACAGTGAAAAAATGACACTGGAAGAAATCGGAAACATATATGGCGTAACAAAAGAATGCATCCGTCAAACAGAATTGAGAGCCTTGAAGAAGATGAGATTCTCCGTGCTTGGACAGGAGGTATTAGCTGGTTACATAGGGTAGGTGTTTATTTAAGGGAAAATTTGTTATCGCCGCACAATTTTTACAAATTGCGGCGATTTTTGTATATTATTTTACTGTTTCAATATAATTTGTGTTTGGAATATACGATGTTTCCCCTGTAATTTCCATTTTATTAATAAGATTAGCTCTTTTTTTACGGAAAAGCATATCTACAAAAGCTTCAAGTCGTGTTACAAATCCTGCTTCACCTGTTTGTTCATCTATTGTAAGGTGCAATAAAGGTTTATTAAAACTTTTTGCTTTTCTCATAATCCTTTCGCACATCAAAGAATCAGGTCCGCAGCCAAAAGCTGTAAGAGTAATTATTCCGTCAATTTTTGCATCTTTCATATAATGACCTGCTGCACCTGTCATCTCTCTTTCATTTGCCCAATACATATTTTGACCAAGAGTTGATATGCCATCGTCCATCTGTTCTGTCGATAGCTGCAATGAAGTATATACCTTGACATCCATTTCTTCCAGTTTTTCAATAACTTTCATTGAAGTTCTGTCATCTAAAATATTATATCCATGGGAAATCAAAGCAACAGATATCGGATGTTCTTTTGTTTGATTTTCTATAAAAACTTTTCCTTGAAGCGCATAATTCATTGCTTTTTTATAACTCATGCCGGACTTTGACATGATAAAGAAATTATTATAAGTTCTCCAACCGGCTTTTGAAGCTTTTTTAATTTTGTCCATATCTGTTATTCCAAAAGGTTTTACGGCTTCTGCCAAAAACTCATACAACCCTTGATTCTTTTCTGACTTATCTAAAGTAGCTTCAATCATTGTAAAATCTTTTTTTACGACATTACGCACCAAATCCGGCAATCCTCTAATTTTTGAACAGTTATAAATTTTTGGTGCAATAGATTGAATTGAAGGAACAAATATTTTATCAACACCTTTTTCTAAAAGGTTTAGGACATGCCCTATATAAACTTTTATCGGCAGACAAGTTTCCGTAACAACAAGTGAAGAGCCCTTTGTCATGGTTTCTTTTGTCGTAGGATCAGACAAAATTATCTTTATACCCAAATCCGTAAAAAATCCATAGTAAAACGGGTAATTATTATAAAAAGACATACCTCTAGGTATACCAATTGTCATATCCTTCATATTTTCCATATTATTATCCCTTCAGTATTATATAATAACCGAAAATAAAAAAATTTGCTAGATATTTTATTGTATAATTATTTTATGAAAAATTCAAATAAAACAGCAATAGTTGCAATGAGCGGGGGTATAGACAGTTCAGTCACAGCTCTCCTTTTAAAACAGCAAGGGTATAAAGTTATCGGTTTAACCGGAAAAATGTTAAACTCACAAATATCAGAAACTATAATTCAAAACGCTCAAAAAGTTGCTGACAAATTGGGAATTGAATTAATTGTTTTTGATGCCACTGAAGAATTTAATAAAAAAGTTGTAGAATATTTTATCAATTCATATAAAAAAGGGGAAACTCCTAATCCATGCATTATGTGCAATGAGTTTATTAAATGGGGAATGCTATTTGACTATGCTTTTGATAAATTAAAAGCCGACATTTTTGCAACAGGACACTACGCAGATATTAGGTATACAGATGGATACTACAAATTATATCCTGCAAAAGATGAAAAGAAAGATCAATTGTATTTTTTGTACAGGCTCCAGCAGAAACAGCTTTCCAAAACTATTTTCCCTCTTTTTAATTATAAAAAATCTGAGATTAAAAAAATTGCAACCAATTACAATTTACCGCCAAAGGATTCTAAAGAAAGCCAAGATATTTGTTTTATACAAAAACCAGAAACTGCAAAATCTTTTCTTAAAAATAATATAGGAGATATAGAAGGAACATTTGTTGAATATTCTACAGGCAAAATTCTGGGCAAACATAACGGTTGTTACAACTATACAATAGGTCAAAGAAGAGGGATAGGAATTGCCGCAGAACATCCTCTTTATGTTATAGATATAGACGCGAACAAAAATATCGTTTATGTCGGAAAAGAAGAAGAAAATTTTAAAAATTCTATTAACATTACTAACATAAACTTGAGCTACCCTATAAAAAATAATGAATTTGAAGCTTGGGTAAAAATCAGATATAACATGCCGCACAAAAAAGCCTTTGTAAAAATTTCAGAAAACAATGCTTCGATAGACTTTATAGAACCCGTAAACTCTGTTACCAAAGGCCAATCCGCAGTCATCTACAACTTAGAAGATAAACATTTGATTGGGGGCGGTTTTATCTGTTGATTTTTATCTTTTATGGGAATATCATGGACTAAAGAGGAGAAATATGTACAACATAAAATCAAAAAAAGCCGAAGAATTTATATCTAATGAAGAGATCTTAGATACATTGGAATACGCCGAAAAGAATAAAAATAATTTTGAGCTTATAAAGCAAATATTAGATAAAGCAAAATTAGCAAAAGGTCTTTCCCACAGAGAAGCTTCTGTTTTGCTTGCCTGCGAAAATAAAGAATTAAACGATGAAATTTTTAAACTTGCAGAAAAAATTAAACAAGACTATTACGGAAACAGAATTGTTTTGTTTGCCCCGTTATACTTATCAAATTATTGTGTAAACGGTTGCGTATATTGTCCTTATCACAAAAAGAACAATCATATTCCGAGAAAAAAATTAACTCAAGAAGAAATAAAAAAAGAAGTAATAGCGCTTCAAGATATGGGACATAAAAGGCTCGCAATAGAAGCCGGAGAAGACCCCGTAAACAACCCAATTGAATATATTCTTGAATCAATCAATACAATTTACTCAATTAAACATAAAAACGGTGCAATCCGACGTGTGAATGTAAATATTGCAGCCACAACTGTTGAAAACTATAAAAAACTTCATGAAGCAGGAATCGGAACATACATCCTGTTTCAAGAAACATACAATAAAGAAAGTTATGAGCAACTCCATCCGACAGGCCCAAAGCACAACTACAACTATCATACAGAAGCTATGGACAGAGCCATGGAAGGCGGAATTGATGATGTAGGATTGGGTGTCCTTTTTGGACTTGAATCATACAAATATGAATTTGCAGGATTGTTAATGCATGCAGAGCATTTGGAAGCCGTGTTTGGGGTAGGACCGCACACAATTAGTGTTCCGAGAATAAAAAAAGCTGATGACATAGATCCTGAAACTTTTGATAACGGAATCGATGACGACATATTTGCTAAAATTGCGGCTTGCATAAGAATTTCTGTGCCATATACTGGCATGATAATATCAACAAGAGAATCAGCTGAATGCAGAGAAAGGCTTCTAAAGCTGGGCATCTCCCAAATATCCGGAGGTTCTAAAACAAGTGTCGGCGGTTACTTTGAGCCGATGCCGGAAAAGGATGATTCTGCACAATTTGATGTATCTGACAGGCGTCCGTTGGATGAAGTATTGAGATGGCTTATGCAGCTTGGGTATCTGCCAAGTTTTTGTACGGCTTGCTACGGAAGCGGAAGAACAGGTGATAAATTTATGGAAATCTGTAAAAGCCAGCAAATTCACAATTTTTGTCATCCGAACGCTGTTATGACATTAAAAGAATACTTAGAAGATTATGCATCACCGGAAACTAAAAAAGTCGGTGAAGAATTAATAAAAACTGAACTGGAAAAACTAACTACAATAAAAGATAAGGTTTTAGAAAATTTAAGAAAAATAGAAGCCGGAGAAAGAAATTTTAAATTTTAAGATTTTTAATAAAAACTTTTGTAAAAGACTTAAAAAAACCATAAAGTTTCACATCATCCATTTTTAGAATTTTATTATCAATACATTGTACTGAAATGGAATTTTGTTTGCTGTCTGTCGCAACAATTTCACCAATATTTCCGGAATTTCCTGATAATATTTTTAATTTATAAGGATTTGGAATAAAAAACTTATCTTTATACGAAACATACGAAGGCAACCACGGGTGAAGTGCTCTTATTCTTGCCGATATTTGTTCGGCTGTTTCTGATTGAAAATCAAGCATTTTATCGTTATCTGTTATATTTGAATAATAAGAGGCATCTTCTTCTCTTTGTGAAATAGGAATTATAAGACCGTATTCAAGCTTTTTTAACAGTTCCGCACACATTAATCTGGCCTGATAAACAGTTCTGTCTTTCAACTCCTTTGAAGTATCATTTGGAAATATTTTTATTTCTTTTTGAGAAAGGATTTCACCTCTGTCAAACTTTTCATTTAACAAATGAAAAGTAACTCCGCTTTTTGTTTCTCCATGCAATATATTTTGCAAATAAGGATTTGGCCCTCTATATTTTGGCAACAAAGACGGATGTACATTTACAGAAGCAACTGTAGGAATATCAAAAGTTTCTTTTTGTATTTTTTCACCCCAAGTCCCAACAAGCATAATATCGGCATTCAAGCTTAATAATTCTCTCCTAAATTCTTTAGAATTCGCCGACTTGCATCGTATTTCGTGTAATCGATGTTGTTTTATTATTATTTTGTCTTGAGAAGCATTAAAAAAATCACGAAGTTTTAATTTCCATTCCGGATAAATTGTACGTTCATACCTAAGCACTCCGACAATTTTATTATCTGAGTCCAAAACCCCTTCTATAAGGTTTGTTAGCATTTCACCTTTGCCTAAAATTACAACTTTCATATAGTTTTTTAAGATTTTCTGAAATTGTCGTCATCCTGAACGAAGCATCCCATTTCATCTCAGAATGACATTAGTATCTAATTTTTGACGCTCTGTCCATTTCTCGTTTTAAATCTTTTTTTGTAATATCTTCACGTTTATCATGCAGCTTTTTACCCTTTGCCAAAGCTATTTCAACTTTTGCAAAACCGTGAGATAAAAAGATTTCTAACGGCACTATAGTATAATTGTCCTGTTTTACCTTAGTTTGCATTTTTAAAATTTCTTTTTTTGTAAGCAAAAGTTTTCTAATTCTTTCCGCTTCATGGTTAAACCTATTTCCTTGTTCATAAGGTGATATGTGACAATTGTACAAAAATATTTCATTATCCTCAATTTTACAAAAACTGTCTTTTAAATTTATTGCATTTTTTCTTATTGATTTAATTTCAGTTCCGGTCAAAACAATACCTGCTATATATTTTTCAACAATAGCATAATCATGAAAGGCTTTTCTGTTTGTTGTGACTATTTTTTTATCCATACTTATAAATTATCATACAAAAAACATTTTACAATATGTCTTGTTCCATAAGTTTCCGGAACACAAGTTTTGCATTTTTCCATCACTCTCGGACACCTTGTATGGAATTTGCAGCCTTCCGGCAGATTGGCAGGAGATGGGATATCGCCTTTTAGCAATTCTTTCTTAGTTGATTTATTAATGTTCGGAACTGAATTTAAAAGAGCTTTTGTATACGGATGTAGGGGGTTTGAAAAGACTTCTTCAGTCTTACCGATTTCTACTATTTCACCTAAATACATAATAGCTACCCTATCCGCCAAATACTTTATTACCCTCATATCATGTGTAATTAATAAAAATGTAAGCTTGTATTTTTCTTTTAATTCTTTTATCAAATTTATAATTTGAGCTTGAATACTCACATCAAGAGCACTTACAGGCTCATCTGCGATTATAAATTCAGGATCCAGCATAAGCGCTCTTGCTATTGCAATACGCTGTCTTTGACCTCCGGAAAATTCATGCGGATATAAATCTAAAGCATTCTCATCCAAGCCAACAAGTTTTATTTTTTCTTTTACTGTTTGATTTATTTTCTCTCTATTGTAATCAGTATTAATTTCTAAGGGTTCTCTTAGAATTTCACCAATTTTCATTTTCGGATTAAGACTTGCATAAGGGTTTTGAAAAACCATTTGAGCAAACTTTGTAAACGTTTTTGTCGCACTACAACTGTTATATAGGATGCAACCCTCTTGAGATTTTTCAAGATTTAATATAGTTCTAGCGAGAGTAGATTTTCCGCATCCTGATTCGCCGGCCAAAGCGAGAATCTCACCTTTGTTTATTTCTATTGAAACTCCGTTAACAGCATTAATTATCTGAGATTTACCCAACAAACCTTTTTTAGTATTATATTTTACATGCAGATTTTCTATTTTTACTAAGGTTTCCATAAAATAATACTATATTATTTTATGAATAAATGCAATTAGCTGTATAACTTAAATGTTCTTTCTACGTTTTTGTCAATAGCGGCTTTTATAGAATCATATTCAGTAACCAATGAATTATGTTCGGTATCAATATTTTTCAATTCAAGGTCATAGCGTTTATCTTTGTTTTCAATTTTATTCATAGCAGCGTTGTATTCAGCTTCTGCCTTTGCAATCATCTTATCATTTGTTTGAGATGTAATATCACTACAATTTGAATAGATTAAAGAATTCCAATTGTTATAAGAATCAACTTGTTCCATTGAAACGATTCCGCTTTCAAATGCAAATTGAATCCATTCTGAACTTGATGCCAAACCGTCTAACAAAACTTTATATCCGCCTGATTCAATACGATTGAACAAGTTTGTATACCATTTTGCTTTAGCTTCACCGTTGACATTATAAGATGGTCTCGGATCTGAAGTATCAATCCATGCAAATCTCGGTTCACCATATGTATCTAAAACCGAATCCAATACTGTTTTCATATAAATTTGGTAAAAATTATTTGGTTCATCAGATTCAAATGCGGGGTATTCTTTTTCACTATCAATAATACCGTTATACAATTCACTTAAATCATCTAATTGGTTAATGGGGACTTTTGATTTTGCTGTAGTTGCTTCATTGCCATACATTACAGCTAACAAGGCATCTCTTGCTTTGTCATAATCTTCAAATGCTTCTTTTGTTGCATCATTTGTTTGCCATTTTTTATTTTCAACATCCCATATTACAGTAATATTATCTCTAATTCTATCTAAAATTTGTTCTTTTGCTAAACCTTTTAATTCATCATCCGAAAGAACACGGTTAATTTCAATATGAAAATCTGTAATTTCATGAGTTGTAGGATCTTCTGTGTACTCAAAAGTTTTTATATAAGTATCATTATCTTTTACAGTCTTATCTATAGTTATACTTTCAGACTCTTTCGTCATAGTAATCTGTACTGGTGATGTTTTTACCGTAGCAGCTTGTTCATCATCACTATAATTAAAAATCATTTCTCCGGTATTTTTATCTTTAACTAATTGTGCATTGCTTGGGTCATATTCAAGCAACATATGACCATCTTCCAAAGCACCAACCGTCTCCAACAAATCTTCTATAAATTTATTTACATTAGGAGCTAAAGCCCCATTCTTATCTTTGTATGCATATTCTCCAAAACTGCTTATAAGAGATCTTACATCAGCTCCGAATTTATTTCTTCTAAAATTTGAATCATTTTGTGTTAATCTTTCTGCTTCAGTATACAAAGCTTGATAATTTGCGGGTTTTAAATTTGTACATTTTTGATTTGAAAGATTATCAAGTTCTTCCAACATAGCAGCTCTGATTTTTGAATAATAGACATCTCTGGTTTCAAGATATCTATCCATAGCTTTTTCATAGCGATAATTAAGGTCAGAATTTACCACCTGGGTATAACCGTTTACTTTTTCCGCTTCAATTTTTTTACCACCGTTAAAAGGTATGTCTGAATCCTTTAATGAACCGTCATTCGGATATGCTAAATTGCCCATGTAAGCATATTTTAATGTTTCCGGGTCAAAGCCGCTCAAACCGATTTGAGCATTTCCCCAATCATCATAATATGTAAATTGTACATTCTCTCCATCTCTTTTTACATTTTCAAAATAAGTAGTAGTATATTCGAGTCCATAAGATTTTAAAAAGGTTTCTAAATCCCCTTCAGATTTTTCATAATTCATCGCATCAGTTTCGGAAATCAACACATTTCCTGCACTGTTTACCAATGCATACTGATTGTTATACGGATTGAACGCTGTCATTGTATTGAAAGTTAATTTTTTGTAAGACGCATTATTTTCCGCATCAAAATTTGTAAACATTAACTCAGATTCATTTAATGCTTGTACGTAAGCTTCACTTGCTTGAGAACTTTCGGTCGCAAGACGCATCTTATTATTATTGATAATTTGGGCACGCAGTTCATTATCAGAAATACGGGATGTTATTGATAATAATCTGGCTTGTCCTGCCGCCATTCCCATAAGATTTTCCTTTCGCTTAGTAACTTTCAATATGGATAACGGCATTTTTTCTTTTAAACTTTAATAATTTAATAAAATTGTTAAGTATTGTTAATAATTAGAAAAAAGTATTAGGAGTTTATATTTATTTTTAAAAAATTTAAATTGCAATTGTGATGAATAGTTTTTCATTAAAAAAAATTTTATTCTGTATCTGACAAGGAGAAGCTTAATGAAAAAAATTATTTTTATACTTTGTCTTTTATTAACAATAAACAATTGCAATGCCAGCCAATATTCAACTATATTGGACAAATTGGAAAATAATATTTACGGATTCACATATATGGATAGTGACGAGGCAAGACTTACAAGACTTGAACAAAGCATCTACGGTGAAGGAAAAACCGGCAAATCAATAAATGACAGAATCGCAGAACTGAACAAAGATATGTCTGCAGACTCAATTGGTAAAGAAATTGAACCTAAAATAGATACATTTGCAGATGATGAAGTTTATTCCGACAACAAAGCTGCCTCATTACCACCTGCCGGCGCAAATGTTGACTACCCTTCAATAAATGATCTTGAAAAAGAATTGTTTAAAAACGAATATAAAAATCAAGACTTGACACAAAGACTTGTAAATCTTGAAAAAAAAGCTTTTGGTAAAACTTACGATTCCGATCCTTTTTCAACGCGTGTTGAAAGGCTTCAAGCAAAAATAAAACCGCCTAAAATAGCACAACACGATTACTATGACGAAATACCCATAGATCAAAACTATCAATTAGATGAATATAGTCCTCCGGATTTTGACTATGGGAGCTATAATGCAAGACATACGCCGCCGTCTAAGGTCAACCTCGCATCAGTAGAAAAATCTATGTTTAAAAAATCCTTTAATAACGATGATCTAAACAACCGACTTACAAGACTTGAATCTACTATGTTTGGAACAACTTTTGAATCTGATGATCAACAGCAAAGGTTAAACAGAATTGCAAGTGCATACAAAGCAACAAAAAGTGCCGGCAAATATGATTCTAACAAGTTCACACAAAATATGGCAACGGCAACCCAAATTGGCATGTTAATTCTTATGATACTTGCCTGTGTATTGTAATATTAATCAACATCGACAGGTTCTCTTAAGATTTTTTCTATTGCTTCACGAGCCGTAAAGACCAAAGCCTCAGGCACATTTTCTATAGTTGTAAATTGTCTCAAAACATCCACAACGCGTTTGAATGAACGAACAATATCTCCCTCGCCTATATCAACTTGCTCTATTATACTTTCCCACTCAGCTCCCTCAATCCACAACTCTATTAGCGAAGAAAAATATGCATTTATATACATAGGATCCTCGACAGAATGTTTACTTTGAATTTTTTCCAACCGTCTTCTTATATTTTTTATCTGATTTAATGCCTTTCTAACAGGCTCAGATATAGGCAAATACGGAATATCAACTCTCAAATCTTCTGTTGTCACGGCACAAATAACAGCACCCAATTGCGCAGGTGTTAAACTTTCCAAAACATTTGAAAATATAATCTCTGCTATAAACAATTCATTTTCTGATCTTATTTGAGAAGTAGTTATACCGTAAGATGTCGGATAATCATTATTCAGATACCCGCAATCAATTAACACATCTCGATGCGATAAAAATCTATTCCAAAAAATATCTTTTTGCTTTTCTATCTCTTTGTCTAATTTTTGCAATCTAATATTAAACCTATCAAGAACTTCGATATTTTTTGAGTGCTTTTTATATAATTTACAATTATCACATTTGTAATTATGCATTTTTTCAAGCAGCAATTTAGTTTCTTTACCAAAAGCAACAGCTTCTTGGGATAACGGTCTGTTTTTGGCTCTTTCTTGTTTACATATTTTTTTATAAGTTTGCCTGTTTTGAACGTACAAATATCTTATTCTGTCATATTCATGCATTTGGTTATCATTCAGTTTATAAGGGCAAACAAACTATCTTGAAGTTATCTCATTATTTATTTGTTCCTTAACCTTTAATAACGGTTGCATACGCGAACCCGCCGAGAAATATCCAAAACTTTTTAATATCAATTCTTTTGCTTCATCCAAAGAAAATCTCTGTAAAAGATTCAATACCATAGAATATGATGGAGAAAAGCGGCTTTCCAGGGGATTTGCATCACTCAAGACCAATTCTGCAACCTCTTCCGGAGACTGAAACTGTGTTCCGACAATCGTAACATATCCGACTTCATCCATTCCGCGTCTTCCGGCTCGCCCTGACATTTGCAGAAATTCACTTGCAGTAAGCATTCTGTGACCACTGTCCGTTCTTTTGCTGGTTGAACTGATTACAGTAGAGCGTGCCGGCATATTTATCCCTGCCGCAAGAGTTTCAGTCGCAAAAACGACTTTTATCAAACCTTTTTGAAATAACTTTTCAACCAAATTTTTCCATGCAGGAAGAAGCCCTGCATGATGAGATGCCACCCCGCATAATAAATATTCTATATGCTTATTGTTGTATAAATGAGGATTTTCGGCGATATATTCATCTATAAACTGTTGAATTTGAGCTCTCTCACCTTTTGTAATCAAATCAAGAGATGCACATTTTTCCATTTGCTCATCACATTTTTTTCTTGAAAAAGTAAAATAAATTGCCGGAAGCATATCTGCCTGTTGGAGATTTTTTATCACATCTTTTACATATGATTTTTTATTTTGCAATTTTCTTCCATAAACTCTTTTTTCAGGCTTAATTTTTTTGTTTAACTGACCGCTTGGAGTCAATAAAGGAAGCAACTTTGTCGGCTGAGAGCTGTCAAAATAATAAAACCTTAAAGGAACAGGTCTGAAATCAGTATTCACCAGTTCTGTTTTCGAATGGACAGTATTAATCCAATCTGTCAACTCATCTGCATTTGCAACCGTTGCGGATAACGCAATAATTTGAACATTTGTCGGACAATAAATTATACTTTCTTCCCAAACAGTACCCCTTTGCTCATCATTCATATAATGAACTTCATCTAATACAACATATTTAACTTCTTTCATATTATCAGAAACAGAACCAAAATTTGTTCCATAAAGCATATTTCTAAAAACTTCTGTTGTCATAACTACAATCTGGGCATTACGATTAATAGAAGTGTCGCCGGTCAACAAACCAACCTTCTCATGTCCGTATTTTTCTCCAAAATCATAATATTTTTGATTTGATAAAGCTTTCAAAGGTGTTGTGTAGAAAATTCTTTTGTTATCTTCAAGTGCTCTATGTATAGCATGCTGGGCAATTACGGTTTTTCCTGCGCCAGTTGGAGCACAAACCACAACACTCTTGCCGTTGTCTATGTAGTTGCAAGCTTCTTTTTGAAAATCATCTAACTCAAACGGGAATTCGTACATAACATCTCCTTATATAATTATCTATTAAAATTAATCAAAGACAAACTTTGTAAAATATTGTTACTTTATAGCAAATTTTATTTTTACGTAATTTAATAAAAATATAAGGAGAAAAACATGGAAATTAAAAATATACAATACAATCAGCCAAACTTTGGAATGATGATAAAAACACCGGAAGTAAAATATTTTCAAAGATACAGATTATCAAAAGCTGCATCTGATTATATTGATTTAAAACAAGTTCAAACTTCAAAAAATCCGGTACCTGTTATGGTTAGAACTGTAAAAGACTGGCTTGGTATTGAAAGATTACAAGTAGAAGTAGATAACAAAAAATATACTTCAGGCTTGTTTCATAGTATCGTATCCACATTAAAAAAAGGATTAAACAAAGCAGAAGCAATAAATAATATTAAAGGAGACCAAATATGCAAGTAAATTTTGATACAAATAATTGCGCAAAACCTAATTTTGGTGCAATAAAGTATGACGGCGCAAGAAAAGCACTTGAAACATCTCTCAGTATTAAAGAGCTTAAAGAATTTAAAGCTTTAGTAGATAAACATAAGTCAAACGATTTAGTTGACCTAATACTACTAGTTAGAAATGGACAAAAAATAAATCAAGCAAATATAGGAGACAATGTATACAAAGTTCCTCTAAGTCAAAAGCCATTCTTAAAACACTACAGTAAAAGATTTTATGAATCTCCAATGCAATTTATAAGAAGAATGGTTGCTAAAACGGAAAAAAGAACAGAAGTTGTCAATGAATTAAGAAATAAAAGCAAATTAATAAGCACTCTTGACCTATAAAAAAAGACCCATAAGGGTCTTTTTTATATCTTGTCAAATCCTGTATATTTCCTTAAGACTTCCGGAATAATTATTGTTCCGTCTTCTTTTTGGAAGTTTTCAACAATAGCGGCAAAAGTTCTGCCGACAGCCAAACCTGAACCGTTTATAGTATGAACAAATTCAGTTTTTCCGGTTTCTTTGTTTCTGTATCTTATATTTGCTCTTCTTGCCTGATAATCACCAAAATTAGAACAACTTGAGATTTCTTTATAAGTATTATATGAAGGCATCCAAACTTCTAAATCCCAGCATTTATTTGCAGAAAATCCAATATCTCCGGTTGATAATGCAACTCTGCGATATGGGAGTTCCAATAATTGAAGCATCTTTTCGGCATCTTCAGTCAATTTTTCATGTTCTTCCTTGCTGGTTTCAGGCTTGCATAATTTTACGAGTTCTACTTTATTAAATTGATGAACTCTTATTAATCCTCTTGTATCACGACCGGCAGAACCGGATTCCCTTCTAAAACATGGTGTGTATGCTGTCATATATTTTGGCAAATCTTCCTCTGCTAAAATTTCACCTGAATATATATTTGTAACAGGAACTTCTGCAGTCGGTATAAGATACAAATCCTCATCCACGCATTTGTACATATCTTCTTTAAATTTTGGCAATTGGCCTGTACCTGTCATGGTTGCGTCATTCGCCATAAATGGAGGTAAAATTTCTTCATATCCTTGAATTTCCGTATGATAATCCAAGAAGAAATTTATAATTGCTCTTTCCAATCTTGAGCCTTTACCTCTGTACAGAGTAAATCTGCTTTGAGAAAGTTTCACACCGCGTTCAAAATCAACAAGGTTTTTTTCTTCACATAAATCCCAATGAGCTTTTGGTTCAAAAGAGAATTTTGTAGGTTCACCCCAGGTTGACACAACAACATTATCATCTTCAGATAAACCAACAGGAGTAGTCTCATCAGGAATATTTGGAGTATGTAATAAAATATCTCTTTGTTTTTCATCAAGTTCAGTTTGCTTATCCTCAAGAGTTTTTATTTCATCTCCGAGCTTTCTAACTTCTTCTTGAATTGCGTCTGTATTTTCCCCGTTTTTCTTCATTTGACCTATTTTTTGGGAATCATTTTTTCTTTTTGCTCTCAATTCATCTGCTTGAGTTTGGATTTTTCTTCTTTCGACATCAATCTCTAAAACTTCATTTATAGAAAGTTCAGGATTTCTTCGTTTTAAAAGTTCATTTATCTTCTCCGGATTTTCTCTGATTATTTTTATATCAAGCATTCTCTATACCTCACTAAATTTACAAGGAAATTATAGATTAAAGAAACGCTATAATCAAGAACAAATTCTGATATGTACAAATGTTAAGCATACTGGACATATATCAATAATATATGTATAATAGAATTGTGGGGTATATGATGTTTAAAAAATTGGCTCAGCATCTTTCTGCCGACAGAGAAAGGCAGCAGTCTTCTCTTGCCATAAATCCTATTGATGTCGATTTTGACCATAGGAAAAATGTTTTTTTAAATAAAATGTCAAAAAATGCAGTTGAGGCATACGAAAGACAAGCTGATATAAAAAAATTCACAAAACTTGCACTATCAGACCCTGAAAATACATCACATAACAAAATTGTAGACGCATTATTTTCTCATGGAATAGTTAACATTGAAGATAATGAAAAACTAAAAAAGTTATCCGATAACACCCGTTTTTTAAAAGACTTAGGGTTAATTGAATAGATTTTTTATAATTGCATCGGTAAATTCTATTGTTGAAGCACTACCACCCAAATCGGCCGTACGAATACCTTGATAGAGTGTTTCAAACAAGGCTTTTTCTATTATTTCAGCTTTTTCTGATTCTCCGATATATTTAAGCATCTCAAGTGCTGAAAGCAGTAACGCTGTAGGATTTGCTTTATTTTGCCCTTTTATATCAGGAGCTGAACCATGAACCGGCTCAAACACGGCATAATCTTCACCTATATTTGCTCCCTGAGCAACTCCAAGACCTCCGATTAATCCTGCACATAAATCTGACACAATATCCCCATACAAGTTTGGCAATACTAATACGTCAAACTGATTAGGATTTTGAACAAGCTGCATACACAGATTGTCCACGAGAATTTCTCTTTGATTTATCTGAGGATAATTTTGGGCAACATTTCTGTATGATTCCAGAAATAAACCGTCAGATAGCTTCATTATATTAGCTTTTGTGACAACACAGACTTCTTTTCTGCTATTTTTCACAGCATAATCAAACGCAAATTTACAAATTCTCTCTGATGCTTTACGTGTTATTATTTTTATACTTTCTGCGGTATCTTTATCGATTTGGCGTTCAATACCGGCATACAGATCCTCTGTATTTTCTCTTACAACCACAATATCCACATTAGCAAACTTGGTCTTAACATTCGGCAGATTTTTACAGGGACGAAGATTTGCATACAGATCAAGAGTCTTGCGTAATTGAACATTTACAGATCTAAAACCTTTGCCAATAGGCGTTGTAACCGGAGCTTTTAACGCTACCTTGTTTTTCTTTATTGACTCTATTACCCTCTGTGGCAAAGGAGTTCCTTCTTTTTCCAAAACATCAGAACCTGCTGTTTGGACATCCCATTCTATTTTTACTCCGGCTGCATCTATAATTTTTACGACAGAATCAGATATTTCCGGTCCGATACCGTCACCATTAATCAATGTTATCATCATCCCTCACTACATGTAAAAAACGTTCAAATTTGACAAAAAATCCACAGTTTGAAACAACCAAGCTATCCTCTAAATAAACAACTCCTAAACCTAAAGCTGTTAACAAAGGACAGGATACTCCTTCTGCATAATTTTTACAATTTATGCATTGGTCATCATTTTCAATGTATATTCTGCCATTCTCACAATACATAAGCTAATTATACAACCTATTTTACTTATTGTAAATGTTAACATTTCTTAATAAAGATGAAAATTTTATCAATTTTTTTATACAAAAAAACTTTATGTATTTAAGGTAGGAAAAGTAGGTTATTATGGTAGCTATAGGTAGATTATTAAATGGTGCCGCAAGGCTTATATTTGATCCAAAATTCTCGGAAGTAGCAACAAAAACTTTGAGATCATCCAAACAAGCAATGGGATACTCAAAATTTGGCAGGCAGGTAAAAGATGCATTTGTTGCTGCTGAATCTAAAACAAGTGCTTCTATTTGGAAAAATATGGGAAACTCAATAAAAGAATTTCCATCAGACATTACATCTGCCGCTAAAAAACCCGGATTATGGAATGCGACAAAAGCAGTCGGCGGACAAGTTTTAAAAAGATTACCATTAATATTTGGAGTTTGGGCAATTGGTTCAGAGCTTCCGACAATATATGAAGCGTTTAAAGACAAAGGTTTGGTCGGAGGAGTTATTGAAACAGCAAAATCAGCAGTTAATGTATTAAGCGGTTTTGCAGGATTTGTAATTGGTCAAGCTTTATGTCCTATACCAATTGTAGGCGGACTATTGGGTGCTGTTGGAGCAAGTATAATAAGCAGCACAATTACAGGCAGCAGATATAAAGACCAAAAAGAAGAAGCTTTGCTTGCACAACAACAATTTGGACAAAGCACAGAACAACAAGTCCAAAATCCAAATCCTTTTACCCCTCCAGTTAGATCAACAGTTACGCCTCAACAATTAATGGCAATGCAACAGATGTTATATGGAGGCGGATTAACAAATCCTATGGACCAAGATTTTATGAGAATGACATCAGGCATTGACAGAATGAACTTTAATGCTGTGGCGTAACAAAACTTTACAAAAAAAAATAAATTTGGCAATTATATATTAAAAAGTTACTTTATATAAATACGGGGAAATTTATTAGGGGAATGTTTAATGACATTATCTATTGTAGATGCAAATAAAATAACTACAGCATATCTCGGCATACAAGATAACATGATGCCTGAAGGCACCTATGGAGAAATGGCTGCAGGTGCGGCTATAATAGGTGGCGGCATTAGTGCTTTTCAAGGTGGTGCTTGGCTATGGGGAAACCGTGGCAACTACGCAAGTGCTTGGCAACAGGTTAGAGACAAGGCAAGAATACCTCAACTGTTGAAAGAAGGTACACCTTGGTATAAAAATATATTTACAAATAATTTATATTGGAGACAACTGCAAGCTCAACAAAATTTAATCCCGCAAATTCAAGCAGTTGATACAGAAAAATACAATAAACTCTCAGATAATGCGAAAGCGAAATACGACAAAAAAATGGCATTAAATAATGAAAAAGCCAAAATATATAAAACAGCTCAGGACAAGCTTAATGATATCAAAAGACGAGTAAAAAGCGGTCAACTAAAAGGGGCTGCATTAAAAAAAGAACTTAATGAATTAAGCAAACTTATTCATAAAGGTGATTTAGAAGTATATAAACAAATTAAAGCCGGAAATCCAAAATTTAAGGCTGCCGGCAAATGGAATAAATTTATGAGCTTTATCAACCGAAAAAGCGGTATGAATTGGCTTAACAGACAATTCCTTGCTATGGCTACAAAAGAAGGTACTACAGCCGGAACAAAAGCTTTAAATTACCTGGGAAAAGCAGGACGAGTTGGAATGAAATTCGGCGGTCCATTGACATTCGGTATTGAAATGGTAACAGAAGTCGGAAATATATGTGATGCATTTAAACTTAGCAAAAAACAAGGATGTAAACAGGTTGGAAAATCCATGGTTAAAGCAGCTGCAGCAACAGCAGGATTTGTTGTAGGTATGAAAGCCGGTGCAGCTATAGGAACTTTTATAGGCGGTCCAGCCGGTACTGCAGTAGGAGTTATAGTTGGCGGCATACTCGGTGCTATAGGCGGTCTATTCTGCAAAAAAGCTGCCAAAGCAGCTGTGGGTGAAGATGAAGCTAAAATAGCTCAAAACAAAGACAGAAATAAAATGAATTTTGCATTAATGATGAATAAAGGTAAATCAAAAGATGCCATATTAAAAGAAATCGGAAGTGATTTACTTACAAGAAGCAGAATTGAAAGCTCTCAAACAGGAAATGAACAAACGTCATACACTGAAGTTCTAAATCTTTTAGACCAAGAACTTAAAGGCAGGGCAGACTTAATGAACGAAATAATGACAGAATCCAGTAATCAGCTGGCACAATTAACTCAAACAGATCAAACAACAGCATCGCAAGATGCTATAGCGCAAAACCCCGATAATATATTCGCAACAAAAGCCGCTTAATGCGGCTTTTTATTTACACTGCTGAAATATTAAAATCTTTTTCAGCCTTAAATGTTGAACTCTCAAAAAAGTTTTTCAAAAAATTTTCAATTTTTATTTCCATTGTGGAAATCTCGTCTTTTAAAGCTTTATAGCTTTCTTCCTTAACATCATTCAGTGCTTTTTCAAAAATTTCGTCATGATACATTTAACACATCTCCTTATTACTTCACATATTCCCTTAACGGATTTTTTTGAAACAAACTTTAAAAAAAATAATAATATTGTTACAAAATTTATTATTTGTGTAAATATAAAAGGTTTTAATGTAAAATGTAATAAAGTCGTTCTGAAATGGTAAATTTCAATTGGATTGCTACTATTCGGAATGACAGAAGAAGGATCTATTTTGGGAATATATGACACTGGATTATTTAACAAGTTATGATTATTATTCAAACAGACGAGATATGGAAGTTATCTCATCCATTGTTGATGCACTAAAAAAAATACTGGAAGAAGATAAATTACAACCTCAACCGCTGTTTTTAAAGACTTCTGACAACCTAATTTTAAACATTGCAAGAAAAGTTGTTCAAGAGAAAAAGAAAACTTTTTTAATAGGTATTACAGGTGAAAGCGCATCAGGCAAAACTGTTTTTGTCGACAACACAATTCATGCTTGCGTTAAAGATAAAAAAGAAGGAATCTATACTGTTATTCGATGTGATGATTATTACAAAGACACTTCGAAAGAACTGCAAGAAGCCGGAAGCTATGAAGCACTTTTTAAAACCGGTTTTAGTTTTGATACTCCGGATGTTATAGATCTTGACCTTATGAAATCTCATCTTATTGAATTAAAAAACGGAAACACTATAACTTCACCAAAATATGACTTTGTGACTTGTGTTTCAGATCCAAATGGAGATATCAAAAAACCTGCTAAAGTTATATTAACGGAAGGACTATATGTTCTAAATGAAGGAGTTAGAGATGTTATGGATGTTAAAGTATATGTCTACACTCCGCTTGAAGTCATAAAAGAACGTTGGTATAAAAGAGCTGCACTTAGAGGTAAAACCGGTGCCGCTGCAGATCTTCAATTTCAAGATGTTAATAAAACTGCTCAACAATATATCAGACCTGCATATCAAATATCTGATGCAGTAATTAACGGAATGGTTTCTCAAGAATATATTCAACAGATTACCGATAAAATTTTTAAAACTCTTATGGAAATCGTATAAAAAGCACCGGCGGTACTAAACCGTTGTAGTAACAACAAACCCCGGTGCCAATATGAGCTCAAGGCTCATTAACGTCCACAAGAAGAACATCTTGGAGCTACATAGATTTCTCTATGGCAGCTATTACATGTAGGTTGAATAATCGCTTTTTGACACGAATTACACATCGGGCGTTCATCACAATACGCAACCCTTTTAACCTTACATCTGTCACAGTTTTTAAAACCAGTAAACGGATTTAAACTAAAGTTTGTCTTATTTTCACCAATACCGATATACGGAAGCGGATTTAAATAAGAAATATAAGGCATCGGATTTAGCGACTGAACACCTTGCCACGCTGCGTACGCTCCTTGAGTGGACAGTGCGATTGCAACTATTAATGCCAATGATACACAAAAATCTTTTACCATACTTTTTCTCCTTTAAACGACCCATACTCATATTAAACTTTTTAAATTTTTATACGATACCTGACTGTCTAATATATATTGCACAAATTACTTAAGAAATATAGGCAAAAAAAACGGACTGAACAAAAGTTCAATCCGCTTTCTCTAAAAAAGGTTTTTACCTATTGTTTAGTGATAGCTGCATCATCTAACAAGATAACGTAGATTTCTTCACCATTTTTAGCGTGGTAGTTAAGACCTGGAGTAATCAAGCCTGTAGCTAAACCAACAGCTGCACCAACAGGAGCACCGATAGCGATACCTGTTCCAATTTTGTTAGGATCAGGAATAAATGCGAAACCAACACCAGCGCCAGTACCAACAGCAGCACCTGAAACAGCGTACAATGCTAAGTTACCAGCATTAGTCCAGAAACCTTCTTTCAAAGAATTATCTTTTGTAAATGGTTTTGCATTAAATGCTAATTGTTGTCCGTTAGGTAATACGATTTTGCACAATTGAGGATATACTCTGGCATTTTTGTTGAACCATCTTGGGTCTTTGATTTCATTGATTTGAGCAATGAATTTAGATCCTGCAGGAATTACCAAAGTACCTTCTTGAGTGCAGATATCTTCTTTGTTGTAGAAAGTAACGATATCGCCAGCTTGATGATCTTCAGATTTGAATTTTTCATCAAATGCTACAACCAATACGTTTCCTTCAGCAATAACGTTTTGAACGTTGTTAACTCTAACTTCGTTAGTTGGAGCTTTTTTAGTTACATCTAAGTGTTCAACTGTAGTTGCACCGATGTATTGAGATTTTACTAAGTTCAATTTAGCTTTCAATCTAGCTAAAAGAACTGCAGCTTCAGCTCTTGACAAGCTGTCGTTTGGTCTCAATTCAGCTGCGTCTGGGTGATTTACGTAAATACCGTAATTAACTGTTTTTGCGTAAACATTTGTAGCCCAAGCAGGAATTGCAGATGCATCTTTGAAGTTTTTCAAGATTGATTTGTCAGCAACCATATCTTTTGTGATGTGGCTGATAACAGATTGAGCTTCAGATCTTAATAAAACTCTGTTTGGTTGGAATGTTCCATCAGGGTAACCATAAACTAAACCTAATTGTTGAGAACGCAAAATGTTTGCATAATCAGGTGTAGCTTTAGTTACATCTGAGAATTGGTTAGAAATATTAACATTCAAGTTTTCATTTGATAAAACTTTTAACAAAGAATTTACAAACTCAACTCTTGTCATATTTCCTTCCGGATTAAAACGGTTGCCAGATAATGTCATGATGTTGTCATTTACAACACTGACGATTTCTTTTGCAGCCCAGTAATTTTGGTTAACATCAGCGATAGATGCAGCCAATGCGGGAATAGCATTGAAAGCTAACAAGCATAATGCCATTGCTCCTGAAATAAGTTTCTTCATGTTCAAATTCCTCATATTTACTAGTAAACCTTTTTCATGATTTATTATACTCGTTTAAGATTTTTTGTAAAGTATTATTTTAAATTTTAATATTTTTGATTTACTCGCCTGACACTTGCTCTTGTACGGCTTCAGGTACAGATTCGGAAGCTGCCTCCGGAACGGTGGTTTCTTGAGCAGGTTCTGTTTTAGTCTGTTTTTTTAAAAGATTTTTTAAACCTTCAGCAGCATTTTTAAGTTCTTGATTTGCTTCTTGCGCTTGTTTTCTTTGTTCTTCCATCTTTTTGTTAAAGGCATCTATCTGTTGCTGTTTTGCTTCTTGAACCGCCTGTTTAACATTTTCTACCTGATCTTTTATTTTAAAAGATTCAATTTCTGATGTGTCGCAAACAGACAACCACCTGAAAGATTTTACTGAAGACGCACTTTCAACTCCGCCGTTAAACTGGACTTTAAAATCTTTGTAATTTTTATTACCGGAGGATAATTGCGGTATTTCAGATATTTTTTCACCATATGGATTTGTTGTGATTGCACGAATCAAAGCAACAGTTGTTGAACCGACGCCTGGTATTAGAGATGTTAATTTACTTACAGATAAATCGCCTAAAGGCCCTAAAAGTTTTACGACTTCTGCAGAAATTCTACCCAAAACAACCACGTTTGCTGTCGCATTCAAAAGGTTATATTTACCTGTTATATAATATGACATAGAAGGACCTGAAGTTTTTACGGGAACTAACGTTGCCCATCCGTCAGAAAAACTAAGCGTGCCGTTTATTGTTTTAAATTGAGCTGTATTTTTTATTACCGGCAAAGTTCTTATTGCATTTACACCTGCCTTTAATATAGGATTTGCCATAATATTTTGAGCCAATAGCAAATTATCAAATCTGCCGATATTGCCAAGTTCACCATCGGCAATGTCAAAAGTAGCCTTACCTTTTAAATTTTTCATCATTTTAACATCGGTTTCACCTGATGTTGTTACATTTGCATTAAAGTTAAGTGTTCCGGATAGCGCATTTTTTAACCCTGTAGCACCATAAATTGCTTTTTCAGCATCCATACCGGAACCTTTTAGACCAACCCCTACATGCCCGTTTATTATGTTATACGAAATATTGCCGCTAATTTTACCTTTAAAAGCATCACCTGACATGTTTTTCAAATAAAATATATTATTTGTAAGATTAAAATCAGAAGACAAGTTTTCGGCTTCTATTCCACCGCATACAAATTTTTTAAGCGTACCTTTTCCCTTTGCAATTATGCCGTTTAAAGAAACATCAAGATTTTCCATAGAAAGGGCCATATCAGGCATTGAAATTTTTGGCACAGAAACTGTACCTTTTAGGTATGGATTGATAGCATTTCCTGTAATATCAATATGACCTCCCGCAACCATTTTTGAATTTTTTACATATGGAACCGACATAGTTACATTTGACGGAACAGACAAATTTAAATTTAAAGTTTGTGATTTGTACAAATCGTTAATACCGCCTTTCAGATATGCAACGCCATTTCCATTTGCATATATACCTGCATCAGAGAATTTTAAAACATCTCCGTTTAGTTTTATATTTCCCTTTATATCAGTGTTTTTGCCTTTCAATTGTTCAATATTCAACATTGAAAAATAATTTGCTGAATTTGAATTTATAATAAAATTAATATCTTGAGTTTTATCATTTCCTGTAACTGATATTGACAACGGTAAAGTTCCTTTTGCATCGACTTCAGACTTTAACTCCTTTGGTATCATGGCTTTTATATCTGAAGCTAACAAATTTCCCTTTGCATTAATATTAAAGTTAATATTTTTTGTCATATAATCTGCGACTTTACCTGTTATATCAACTCTTGAATTGTTTAACAAAATATAAGCACTTTTTATATCAATATCTTTTTCCCCAAAAACAACTTCTGCTTTTGGCGCAGAAATAACAGCCATTGGATTAACAATTTTTACATTATTAATATATACGTTTCCATCAGTTTTTTTACCGTCTGTTGTCAAATTTACTTTAGCATCAGCAAGAGAAACAGATGTATTTGAAGGAATATTTTTAACATTTACGTTATTTACATCCACAAAAACTTTTGGCACAATTTTATCAAGTTTACCTTTTAATAGTGCATTTATAGATATAGTTCCGCTGTTTATTTGATTTTCTCTAAGAAGTGCGACCTGACCGGCAGCCAACAACAGACCTTTTAATTGCAACTTATCTGCTGTCACTTTCAAATCGGCAGAAGCATCTTCATTTATACAACCTTTTATGTTTAACGGTTGATTAAAAATTGAGAATTTAACGTCTTGAATATTGAGAATATTATTTGCCAGCTGTATATCTGCAAAAATTTTATCAATAAATATATTATACAATTTGTATGTTAAAGTTGCATTCGGAATTTTAAAAAAGCCGGATGATGATATTGATTTTAAATCCGATTTTATATTAAAATCAGCATCAACTCCGCCGGTAGCAGATAAAGTATCAAGTGTAGAATTACCAAAAGACTTGGCAACACTATCTGCTAAGTCAATCAAACTTTTAAACCGTGCATTTGATTTACAGTTCAAATCAATATAAGGATGTTTACCTGTCTTAAAATCTCCAATAATTTCCGTAATTTCTTTTTCTGCGGTATAGAGTTTTGAATATAATTTTATCTTATTACCTTTTAGCTTTATATCGGCATTACCAGCCGGTAGACTTTTACCATCAACAGCAACCGAAAAATCCGAAACATTTGCACTTCCCTGCAAATCTATATCATCAGTAGTCCCAGATATGACCATATTTGTAGCAAGTTTTGCAGTCAGATGATTGTTATATATTGCTTTAAATATATCTGTTACATTTATTGCAATATCTTGTTCTTTTTGAACCTCCTGTTCTTTGGACGCAAAAATAACATCATTTATATCCAGGTCAGGCATTATTTTATTTAAAACTTTTATATCATAACTGAACTGATCTCTGTCTTGTAACATAAACTTGCCGTCTGCCACAACTTTTATTTTTTTATTTAAAATAAAATCTGTAATACTTATGCTATCTCCATATATTGAATAAGATTTATCCGTCGGCAGATCAATAAATGAAAGATTGTAATTTTTTACTCTTATATTTGGCAAATTATTTGACAACTTGAAACCAAATGGCAAACCTGTTACTGCATCAACAGGATCACTCTCTTGAGACTCTGTTATAAAATCTTCTATCAAAAAATGACCGTCTTTTTTTATTTTTAAATTTACATTAATATTTTCAGCACCAACCACATCAATTTTTATATTTTTAAAAATTAACGGTACTAAGGCTATATCCCCATAAAAATTGTTAGCAGTTAGAAATTTTTCACCTGTTGGCAAAGATGCTTCAAAATTACTAACCATAACCCCTGCAGTAAGTTTTGGGGATGTTATCAGACGAATTTTTCCTAATGTTATTTTATAGCCTGATGCTTCCTCAATCATATTTGAAACATTAGTTCCGTATTTTGTTAGTATACCAGTCAAAAAGAAAGGTAAGATTAAAAACAATATATAAATTGAAACTATAAATATCCCTAAACCAATTGCAAATTTTTTTAACATAATATATCCCTCGTACTCAAATTCTATCACATAAAAAATTTTTATTTCTTTTTCTTTTCAGGATAATTATTCCAATTAATTAATTGATTTTTTCTAAACCAAGTTAATTGGCGTTTTGCATAATTTCTTGTGTTTTGTTTTAATTTTTCTATTGCTTCTTCAAAAGACATTTGGCCGTTTAATGCCCAAATTATTTCTCTATAACCTATTGTATCAACAATATTTTTTATTCTGCCATACCGTTTCAGCAAATATTTGGTTTCTTCCACCAAACCATTATTCAGCATTTTATCCACTCTTTTATTAATCCTTGCATAAAGTTCTTCTCGCGGAAAATTTAAACCAATCCATTCTACATCGTATTCACAATCTTTTTCGCCTCTTGATAAACTCAAAGGCAAACCTGTTGATTTTACGACCTCAATATAACGAATCAATTTCTTCTTATCGTTTTGTTCAACAGATTTTGCAGCATCAGAATCAAGATCAAATAAAATTTGATACAATTCCTCAAAACTTTTTTCTGATAAAATTTTTCTTAATTCATAATTCGGCTCAACATTTGGCAAGTCATAATTTTCAAGCAATAATCTAAAATACAGACCTGTCCCCCCCGCAACAATCGGAGTTTTACCTTTTTCTAAAATTTTATCAATACAAATTTTAGCATCTTTAACAAATAATCCAGCTGAATAATCAAAATCAGGTTCTACAACATCTATCATATAATGCGGAATTCCTTGCATTTCTTCTTTGGTGGGTTTTGCTGTTCCTATATCCATACCCTTATACACCAATCTTGAATCCGCAGAAACAATCTCTCCGTTAATCTTATTTGCTAAATCAACAGCATATGCAGTCTTTCCGCTCGCCGTTGCACCTACAACGGCTATAACTCTATTGTTTTTCCTGATCAAATTTTTTATCATAGTATAAAAATATAGTAACAACAAAATACGTAAAGAAATAGAACATTACAATGCTCATAAACAAATACGCAAAAGGATTTATTATAGAAAATGTATTTACAAAAAGAATAACAAAGCCTGACAACCAAAGCGCCACATACAACCCAAATGTTTCAAAGAAATTATGCAATAACTTATTTATTGATGATACAAGTGCCTTTAACGGGTTTAAAGTACCATATACAATTTCCGGAATCCAAAGCATTAAAAAATATGTTATTATGAAAGTTACACCAATAAACAGCAAACTCCATTTTGCAAAATAAGTAATCATCTCCGGTGTCATATTATCAAGCATTAAAGCCATACTTGAAGTATTTGATGCTGCTGCAGCTATACCGGCTGTTTGAATACCCTCAATTGATGACGGTTCCAAGCCACCAATAACACTTGAGCCAATTAAGTATACCAGCTGGGTTGCCAATAATTGTATTATTAATATATATATAGCACCCGCGCCTAAAAATGATAGAAAATATTTTCCAACACCATCCAACAAAGATTTAAAAAGTTTTAAAGTTGCATGTGCTCTATCTTTATCCAAAACAAAAATTTTGCCGGACAATTTCACTGCGTCTTTGACCATACAAAACCAACTTGAACAAAATATACAAAACATAAAAATAACAGTTAAAGATGCTATAAAAAATTTTAAAGCAGAATCAATATGATATTTTGAATACATTGAATACAAGTCGATAATCTTTACAAAAAATATCAATGGAATAGTCAAAATAATACAATTATTGGTTATTTTTAATCCGTCTTTTAGTATATTCTTCATATTTTTCCTTCTGAAATTTTTCTTTTTCTTCTGCGCATCAAATCAACAAAAGCCTCTAGTCTCGTCAAATAGCCGGCTTTTCCTGTTTGTTCGTCCATAATAAGCGGCAATATAGGAATATCACAGTTCTCACGCATAGCTGGGAATATGTTTTGAGACATAATTTCAGGCATACAAGTAAAAGGACTTATATGTATAATCCCATCAATGCCCCTTTCATCAGCATATGCAACATCTGAAACGCACTCCAAAGAATCACCGCCAATGTCTCTCATCAAATAAGGTTTTGCTAATCTGTAAGCTCTTTGTAAATGTGTTTCTCCTTTTCTGAAAACTTTTGGAATAATTGCATCTTTTATAAAACTTCTTATTGTTAAACTCCTGCGGGTTTGTACACCCATTTTCCCTAATTCTCTAAGGATATTTTGATTTGAAAAAGGATCACAAACCAAATATATTTCACCTGTTACGTCAACGCGCAAGATTTCTTTATCTTTATTTATTTCAGTCTTTTTCATTTCTTCAAAAGCCAGTTTCTTTGCTTTTTTAAGCATTTTCGTATTTTTAGCATCTTTTACAAATTCTATTGCTTTGTCAAAATGCTTTTCTGCATCGCCCAATTTCAATTCTCTTGCTCTGTAATACGACAGAGCATCTTCCAAATCATCAAGCAAAAACATCTTTCTGATTGCTAAATTTATAGCTCTGGCAAAAAGTATGGGGTCATTTTTACCGCTTACTTTTTTTAAATAATTATACATCCCTTTTAAGCCGTCATATAGTCGCATCTCAATATATTTTGTATCATACCCCAAATCAATCAATGCGCTATGAATACAATTGCCATATTCCCCTAATCGGCAACATCCTGGCGATGTAATCATTGAAACATAGTCTGTACCGCCTTCTATTGCCTCAATAAAATTGCCCAAAATTAATTTATAAGGAAGACATATTGCCTCCGGTGAATGTTTAGTCCCCAGAGAAAGTGTTTTTTTACTTGTGTATGGCGGAATAAAAGGTTCAACCCCGATTTTTTTCAAGGCTGCCGACCATGCTATTGCTACGTTTCCCATATGCGGGAATGCTACTTTTACTTTTTTATTTTCATTGTTATTCATACAAAATCTCTTTATATAACTGATAAGGACTTTTCACCTTTCACTTCTCACATCTCACTTTTAAGAT
>CACYCU010000033.1 GCA_902772945.1 uncultured bacterium
CTTGCGAATATTTATGCAATTTGTTGTATTTTTGCAATGATTGGCGGGTGGAATTTATTCCAGATTAATGCAATAACAACACAAATTTCTAATGTAACAGGATTATTCACAGATTACAGATGGTTGTTTGGCTTGATTGTTGCAATTATAACCTACGTGACAATTATTGGCGGAATTAAATCTATAGGAAAATTTACTTCAAAAGTAACACCATTAATGTGCAGTTTGTATGTATTATCTGCATTTGTAATTTGTTTATTAAATATCAAAAATGTTCCTCATACAATTTACTTGATAATAACTGAAGCATTTAAACCTCAAGCTGTTGTTGGTGGCGGTTTGTTTGGTTGTATGTTATGGGGTTTTCGTCGTGCAATGTTTGCAAACGAAGCAGGTCTGGGCACAGCACCGATAGCATTTTCAGCAGTTAAAACGAGTAAACCTGTTGCACAGGCGTTTATTGCTATGTTGCAACCTTTTGTTGATACTGTCATTGTCGGTTCTGCAACAGCTTTTATCATTGTTGTAACCGGTGCTTATCGAGATTTTTTAGGAAATCCTGCAGGTATTGAATTAACTTCTCACGCATTTGAAACTGTTTGGGTATATTTTCCGATACTTTTGACAATAATGGCAATGTTTTTTGTATTGTCAACTATGCTATGCGGTTCTTATTACGGTGTGAAAAGCTGGACATTCTTGTTTGGTGACTCCAAAATTAAAACCAGGACTTTTCAGATAATATATTGTATATTTATTGTTATAGGCTCTGCGATGAATTTAAAAAGTGTTGTCGGATTATCAGATGGTTTTACACTATTTCTTGCGGTTCCAAACCTTATTGCAGTATTTTTATTATCGGGTATAATAATGAAAGAACTTAGAAGATATTGTAAAAAGTATAATGTAGGCTTTTTTAAAGAAAGTTAATTTACAAAGGGAGAAAAGATGATTAAAAAGGAATGTTTGGAAATTGTTCGTGAAAAGTGCGAAAACTGCAAAGAATGTGCTTTGGGTTATACAAGAAATAATATAGTATTTTCTGACGGCAATCCTGAAACGGCACAGATTGTTTTAATAGGTGAAGCTCCCGGAGAAACAGAAGATGAAACAGGCACTCCGTTTGTAGGTAGAGCCGGTAAACTTTTAAATCAATTTTTAGAGGATGCAGGAATTTCCAGACAGGATGATTTATATATTATAAATACGGTAAAATGCCGTCCGCCTGAAAACAGAGTTCCGACCGATGTTGAAAAAACTATGTGCGAAAGATTTTTAACAGCACAAATTGATATAATGAATCCAAAGGCGATTGTATTTTGCGGTGCAACCTCTCTTAAATCTTTCTGGGCAGATAAAAAAGTTCAAATTTCTAAAGTTAGAGGAAAATGGTTTGATGTTACTATAAATGGAAAAACTTATCCAGCAATGGCAATATTTCATCCGTCTTATCTTTTAAGAAATCATTCTATGGCAGAAGGTTCTCCAAGAAGATTGATGCATATGGATTTGGTTGAAATTAATCAAAAAAAAAAAAAAAAAAAAGTCCCATATAAAAAGGATGAAAATTCTCTACATTCAATGATGTTTGGGGAACTTACCACAGTTTAGTAATTTAAAAGAAAAAGGATTATAAAATGGTTAAAAAAATAGCATTTATTTTTCCGGGACAAGGCGCACAAGTCGTTGGAATGGGAAAAGATTTATATGAAAATTATGAAAGCGCAAAAAATGTTTTTGATACAGCGAATAAAGTATTAAATAAAAATATCACAAATATTTGTTTTGAAGGACCTGAAGAAGATTTAAAACAAACAGTAAACACTCAGCCGGCAATTGTGGCAATGTCAATTGCCGCGTTAGAAGCTTTTAAATCTGAACTTGATATAAAACCAAGTTTTACTGCCGGTCACAGTTTGGGCGAATATTGTGCGATGTATTGTTCTGGTGTTATGGATTTAGAAACGACATTTAGAGCAATTCAAAAACGTGCAGATCTGATGAATCAAATAAAAGGCGGTTCTATGGCTGCTGTTTTAAATGCTCCGGCAGGTGCTATTGAAAAAGCTATAAAAGAAGCTTCAACTGTTGGATATGTTGATGTTGCAAATTACAATTCACCTGTGCAAGTTGTTTTAAAAAAAAAAAAAAAAGCTA
>CACYCU010000034.1 GCA_902772945.1 uncultured bacterium
GATTTCTGCTCAAAATAACCCTTTAATTGATGAAAAAGTTTTAACAGCCATTGATGATGGTGTTGATTTATACGTAGAATATTTAAAATCAGGAGTAGCTCAAAAAAACAGTTTAAAAATGATCAATCAATTAAATAACAAAATATACATTGAAAATGTTGGCGGCTCCGCATACAGAACATTATCAAGAGTGCTTAAAAAATTAAATATCTCAGATAAATTCTGTTGGTTTAACACAGAAGAAGATCCTTTTTTTCATTCAATCGGCAAATATGACCACACCCCAAAAGGAGAAAAGGCTTTTTATGATTATTCGGTAGATGCAACCGTACTTGCCAAAAGAATTGGAGGTGAAAAGTTCTTTCCGGTCATTGAAACGTTACACTATAACGAAAAACTAAAAGATACACCCAAAGGGACTGCCATTTTGATTACCGATCCGGATCATGACAGACTTACAATATGTCAAACCGAAAGTATTTCAAGAGAAAATGAGTTAAAAGAATTGGGTATTGATTATATAGAATTAAATCATGATACAATCTTGACCGTATTTACAGCTAATCAGGCGTTTTTGATGCTTATGGATTTTTGGGCTAAACAGTTAAAAGCGCAAAAGCTTTGGGATAATCATCCGAGATTTATGATAAAAACAACAGCTTCCGCAATTTCTTGGGATGAATGGGCTAAAAAGCAAGGGGTAAAAGTTGTTAATGTACCTGTTGGGTTTAAAGAAATTGCAAACATAATGAAAAAAGTTGAATTAAAACTAAAAAACAATCCGGGAAAAGAGGTTGTTATTGATGATGTATTTTCCAATCCTATTAATCTGGGTATAAACCCAAGATTACTATTTGCGGGTGAAGAATCAGGCGGAATGATTATGGGTTGCGAAGATTTAATAAAATCACAAAACGGCCGTATTGCAATAGCAATGAGAGAAAAGAGTGCTACAGAAGCAATCATAGTAGCAGCCTCTTTAATTGCAGAGCTAGAAAAACATAAGCAATCATTATCAGAGTATTTAAAACAAATATTTGAAGAAAATAATATTATAGGTAAATTTGATACAAGAGTCGATATAGCATATTATAACGAATCTGAACCCGATATTAATAAATTAAAAGAAGAAAAAGTTTTAGGTGAAGCTAAACGAACAAAAAATGATCTGTTTTATCTTTCAATGGCAATTGCCGTCAAAGAAGGCAAAATGACACTTGAAGATGTTAAAGAAGTTCTTAATGATGCATTTTTAAGTCTTATTTTTGACAATTTAGTATCAATAAAATTTGTCGGAGACGGAACATATCTAGAATATACTGACAAATATATTGAAATAAGACCATCCGGAACTGATGCCAAAACAAAAGCCTACGGAGGCGGAGCAGACAAAGGTATTATTGAAACATATGCAGGAGCACTGGGCAACTACTCAGGCGAAAGAACCGAACTGCATAAAAAATTTATCAACGAAAAATTCTATAACTCAGCAAAAGATATTGCTATGAAATATTATCTTGAATTTGTTGATAAAGACGCAAATAATGAAAAATTTGAGATACCCAAATACGATTTTTAAGGAAATATAACTATGGAAAAATTAAATCAACATATTGAACACACTTTACTCAAACAGGATGCTAAACTTGAAGATTTTATAAAACTCTTTCAAGAAGCTAAAGAGCATAAATTTCTGGGAGTTTGTATAAATCCTGAATATGTTAAATTAGCAAAAGAAAACCTATCCGGTACAAATATAAAAATCGTTACAGTAATAGGTTTTCCTCTTGGTGCAAACAGATCGGATGTTAAGGCATTTGAGGCATCAAGAGCAATTGAAGACGGTGCTGATGAAATAGATATGGTTATAAACGTTACAGCTATAAAAAATAAAGATTATAAATACGTTGTAAATGATATTAAAACTGTAAAACTAGCCTGCAAAGACAAACCTCTAAAAGTAATCCTAGAAACAGATCTTTTAGAAAAAGACGAAATAAAAAAAGCCTGCGAACTTTGTATAGAAGGAGGGGCTGATTTTGTAAAGACGTCAACAGGCTTTGTAAAAAACGGCGTCGGAGCAAAAGTTGAGGATGTCGAACAAATGTACAAAATTGTATCACCACATGGCCTGAAAGTTAAAGCTTCCGGTGGAATCAGAGATAAAGAAGCTGCAATCGCAATGATTAACGCAGGTGCAGAAAGACTAGGTACAAGTTCAGGCGTAAAAATTGTCAGTTAATATTTGTTACATTTCTTTATTTTTGACTATATAAAAGCAAATTTTATTTTTACGGTTTTTATAACAAGCAAGGAGAAACAAATGCAAGTTCAGAAAGTTAGTTTCACATCATCAGAAACGCCTCAAAAACCGAAAAAAGAATCAGCTTTATACAGAAAAGAAGGTTATATGAATTTATTAAGAGCTTCTCAATTTACTGAAGGGCTTTTAGGAGGATATGCCGTATTAGAAACTATTGATAAATTTCAATTAATCAAAAATAAAAGAAATTTACCTGCCAAAACACTTAAACAAATAGCTTGGAAACACACAAAATATAACTTATTAGGCGGTGTTGCAACAGGAGTTTTATCAGCACTAATTGGGAAATATTTTACTGATAAATATACAATACCTCTTAACGAAAAAATAAGTGACTGGGCTGATAAACAGAACAGAATTAATGCAAAAGCCAAAGAATTAATCGAAGCAGAAGATAATTTAAATAAAGAGAAAACTGAATCCAATAAAAAATCAGAATAACACAATTTGACCATGCTATAATATTCATTAAGGAAATAGCATATGGGCGATGAAGATAAACAATTTGATGCCACACCAAGAAAACTTGAACAGGCAAGAAAAGAAGGGCAAGTCGTAAAGTCAAAAGATTTTTCAACTGCAATATCGTTGCTTGTTCTGTTTTCTGTAATCTTTGGACTTGCCCCGTTTATTTGGAATCAAATTGTCCAAATGTATACACTTTTATATGAACAAATTCCGAATGCCCACATTTCAGGAATTGGAAGTGCTTATATTGCAACAGTAACAATCAAATGTGCGGTACTAATAATCGGTCCTATACTTTTTATCGCTTGGTTTATGGCTATCTTAGCTGACTTTATACAAGTCGGACCGCTTGTTGCAACAGCTCCTTTAATGCCAAAACTAGATAAGCTTAACCCTACAAAATATTTTAAAAATATAATGTCTGTCAAAACACTATTCGAACTTTTTAAAAATATTATTAAGGTTGTATTACTTGGTTTTATCGGATACAGCGTATATATGCAGCATATAGAAAGTATTCTTATGCTTGCTGCAATAGATAACAATTTTGCAGTAATGATTGAATTTGGCAAACTGATAACAGAATTTATATTTAAAGCATGTCTTGCCTTTTTAGTAATTGCAGCGGCTGATTACGGAGTCACAAAATGGAAATTTCTAAAAGACCAAAAAATGTCTTTTAAAGAAATTAAAGATGAATACAAAAACACAGAAGGTGATCCGAACGTAAAAGCCGCACTTAGACAAAGGCGTATGCAAATGTTACAAAGAGGTATGATGGATGCAGTACCTGATGCTGATTTTGTAGTTACAAACCCAACTCATATTGCATGCGCACTAAAATACGAAGCAGAAGAAATGGCATCACCTATGCTTATCGCAAAAGGAACAGAACTTATTGCAAAACAAATTATCAATATTGCAAAAGAACACGGTGTTCCCGTAATCGAAAATGCTCCTGTTGCAAGAGCATTATACAAAATGGTTGATTTAAATCAGCAAATACCGCCAGAATTGTACAAAGCAATTGCAGAAATTCTTCTATTTGTATATAAATTAAAAAATACTACAAATAAAGGGCATATAAATTAAAATCTGTGATAGAATAAAATTGTAATCATGGTTATGCAAGATAAAAATAAACTACAAGAATATATAGATTTGGTTCAAAGAGTCGCAAAGGTTGAACATAGACGTATACCTTCGCATATGGTTGATTATGAAGAACTTGTATCTATCGGAATATTGGCAATTCAAGCATTAATAAAAAATAAAACACCCGAACAGCTTGAAAGATATAATTCCGCATACATCGCAACAGCCGTAAGATGGGCTATCAGAAACGAATTAAGAATCAGATATAAATGGTACTCTTTAAAACACAAATCAGATGATGAGTATGATGAAGAAGAAGCAGTAGAAGGCATGGATATGCAAAAGGCAAAAGTTCGTGAAGCTGTTTACGAAACTATTTTGTCAATTGATGGTTTGGCTGCAGCTGCAAGCGACAACGATTCGCCTTTTGACTTTTTAAAAGATCCTCACGCTCAACCTGATGAAAGTGCAGAAATTACTGAAATGGGTCGTATGATAAGGGCAGCTATTGCAAAATTGCCCGCAAAAGAAAGAACTGTCGTTGAATACAGATTTTACAGAAACATGCAAGTTAAAGATATAGCACGTCAAGTAGGGCTATCTCCTTCTCGTGTAACTCGTATTGTTCAATCTTCATTAAATTCAGTAAAAGAATACTTGAATGCTCACGAACAATTCGGGTATTAATCAATTATTGTTATTCTGCCGTCATCTTTTATTTCTACAGGAGCAGTCTGCTTTTTGATAAAGTCACAAGTCAGTTTATCTTTATCAAAATCAAAAACCTCGTCAACTTTTCCTGATTCTATTTTGTTTTCAAAAATACTATCGCCTCCGGAAGCCATAAAATCGTCCATTGCAACAGAATAAACTTTGTTTGGATTTGGATTGTTTATATCAATAGAAGTTTCATTATTGTTTTTATCAATATAAGATATAGACTTAATTTCACCCTGCTTTGTCACTGTATATTTAAGTCCGGACGGCATCATTATGCCGGGTTTGCTTCCCGGATCCGTAAATGATTTTGCACTTTTTTTTATTGCATCAACAATTTCCGGCTCGGTTAGCTTTAGCTTTACCATATTATTTTTCAACGGAACAACTTCAAATACACCTCTTGAATCAATTGGACCAGCTTCAAAAAAACCTCTGACATTTCCTGCATTAGTCAGCGCAATATCAACATCAAATTCTTTTCTTACAGCATCCATTATAAAAAACGCATTCGGATTTGGGTCTAAAAGACGATTTTTAGAAGGACCCGGGGCAGATTTAATTTCACCTAGTTGCTCGGGTTTGCCAAGAATTTGGTCAAAAACACCTTTCAAAACTCTGTTTCTTTTAAATCCTACACTTGGCGTAACATTATTTTGTGCTTTTATTATAATGCCTTTTTCATCATCCCAGGTAACTTTCAGATTTCCGAAGTATTCTCCGTCTTTTCCTGCTTGAGTAATAATAACAGGTTCATTTGATTTTGAATACAACAAATTTTTACCTACTTCAATACCTTTTAAAAGATCATGAGTATGACCGCCTATAATAATATCAATCCCATCCGTTTCCTTTGCAATTTGCTGATCTTTGGTTAAACCGCAATGAGAAAGAAGAATTATTTTATTTATACCCTGCTTTTTATATTCATTTACAGCATTTTGAAGTTCTTTCAATGTGTCATCAAAATTATCAACACCAATTTGTTTTCTTGAATCATTGTCTCTTATTCTTTCGTGCAAATCCGGCGGAGCAAGCCCGATTATAGCATATTTATGGCCGTTTTTATCAGCAACAAAAGATTTTTCAATAACGCTGTTAAGCGGGTTATCTTGAGGAATTTTTAAATTTAATCCTAAACTTTTAAATTTGGCATTTTCTTTTGCCTTTGCAATTTCAGGCGGGTTTGCATCATATTCATGATTTCCGTCAGCTGTCGCTTCGACTCCAACTCCATTCATATATGTATTTGCAGCCTTTACAAGATTCAAGTCAGCACCTGCGGATATATCTCCTGCCGAAAGCACAAACTTGTCAGCATTTACATCTTTATTTAAATAATCATAATGCTGTTTTGCTGTGTATATTCTGGCCATATTACCGATTCGGCCATGAATATCATTTATATAAAAAATATCTGTATCTACAGTTTTAACATTATCATTTTTCTGAAAAGTTAAATTAGCTCGCCTGCTTGGTAAAGAATTTTGTATTTGAAATGTATTTACTAATAAATTCATTTTAAACTGACCTTTTTTCTATTAAACACTATAAAAATATTTTTTGCTATTTTTATATTTGAATATTAATGAAAATTAAGCTGCTTTTTTCATTTCTTTGTAGGCTCTTAGACCTTCTACCCAGTTTTCTTTCGTTGTCATTCCTTTTTCGGCAACTTTTTGCGGAAGACCTGCATGGTGAATTTTTGGAAGCAGATAATCCTCAGAATACTCTACAGGTTTTGACATACCGTCATCAGTATCGTGGCAAACGAATGTGACTTTACCGTTTTTATCAGTTTTCATACCTATTATTGTAATTTCATGGCCATTTACAACTGTATTTGTATTATCTACCTGAGTGTATCCTATAATAACATTTTCACCCATATCAAGTGCTTCTTTTATCTGTTTTTTCATTGTATCAAAATCAGTTTCATATCCTACCAATTTTGCATTTTCATCAATTGTTTGATAAGTAACTGAAATTGTATTTTTGTCACCTACGACAGATTCAGTAAATGTTTTTTCAAATTCTATCAAACCTTTATCATTTTGATTAAATTTTCCAAAACGCCTATCCGTCAAAGAGTCATATGATTGTTGAGAACCGACTTGCATAAATGTCGACTGCATTAAAACATCGACTGCAGATCTTTCTTGATTGTCTCTATCAACAGTTTGAATATGAGCTCTTACTATTGCATTTTTATCCGGTGCCAATTTCAGCTTTGCATTATTAAAGTCTTTTGCTTCATAAGGGATTTCAAAAGCATTTAAAAGCCAAATAGCATCCAAAGTATTGTCTGCAAGATTATTTAAACTTATATTTTTTGTAACAGACATCTCGGGAGAAGACAGGCCCTCAGCAAATCTTGCAAATTCTGCAGGATGTTTTTGTGCTAAACTAAATTCAATACTTGCTGCAGGACAAGTACCGGAATGCTCTACATTTGGGTTATCGCCTTTTGCTAAAGATGCTACCTGTTCCTTGTACTGATTTGGAATATTTCCAAACTGTTGAGTTACGACATGCGGTTGAGTTAGAATTTGAATAGTATCCCTCAATATAACTTCATTATTTAAACCTTGAGCACGTTGAAATGTAGCAATCTTATAAAGATTATCTAATGTCGTTGATTTATCATTTGAATCAGTATTAAGTAAAATACCTGATTTTAGAAGATAATTTAGATTTTTCTTCGTTTCTTTATCTAAAATTGCAGACAGTTCATTATATTTTTTTATTTCTTCTTTTGAAACAAGCTGAGTTCTTAATTCTGATGAATATTGCATAAAAGAAACATTACTTGGATTGGAAGTAAAAGATGTTTGTTGAGTTTGTGCATTTTTTTGCACAGAACTAGTCATTGGCAATCTGCCTATGCTATAATTATTATATTGAAAATTACCTAAACTATATGAATACACAATCTAACTCCACATTATAATAAAAAACTATTATTGTAAAAATTTGCCAAATAAACACAATAATAATTAACAATTGTAACAATAGGAAATAAAATTTGAAAATAAAGCCATTAACAAATGAACAGCTGATAATATCCATAGACAGATTAACCAGATTTAAAGACCCGGAAACAAAGTATTTGAGGGTTTTTAAAGATATAATAACAAACAACCTCATAGAGCCCAAATTTAAAAAATCCGAACTCGACGAAATGGATTATTCAGAAATTACACATCTGGCTGAAAATATAATAAATTCATCGTTTGATAGTGAAAATATATCATTAGAAATTAATAAACAAATATCTGATTATGAAAATCAAATATTTATTATTAATAAAGAGACTCAAAAACTATTGAATAATAAAATAAACTACAATGAAATTATAAAATTATTACCAGATAAAATCCCTGATAATCTTAAGTTTTTAAAAAAGCTTTGTGGTGAAAATATTAATACTGGAGTTTTCCCGATAAAAAAAATTATACTTTGTGAAGGAATAACAGAAGAAATTTTACTTCCTAAATTTGGGAAAATATGTAATTACGATTTAAACCAAAATGGCATCTACATAATTTCAGCAGGCGGGAAAAATCAAGTTGTAAAATATTTTTATCAGTATTCTGAATGTCTAAAAATTCCTATATTTATCCTGCTGGATAATGATGCAAAAGAAAATTTTATGCAAATTTCACCCAGATTAAGAAAATATGACAAAAGACACTTGGTAAAAAGCGGAGAATTTGAGGATTTACTGCCGAAAAAAATAAAAAAATATAATGAACTGTCTGCAATTTTAGATAAAGAAACGAAGAAAAATC
>CACYCU010000035.1 GCA_902772945.1 uncultured bacterium
TCCTGACACATTTTTATTCTTTAATGACGGCAGTATGTTTGCATTTAAAGCCGATAAAGTATCAAAATGTACCGAAGGAAACAAATGTTCTGGTGTAATTGATGTTAACGGTGTAAAAGGACCTAACAAAATAGTTTTATGTGACGGTGCAACAAGCGGAAATGCTGACAACTGTACAGTTACATCACCAACGGATATTTATCCTGTAGAATTTTATGACCAAACAATACTTCCTGCATCTGATGCAGCAAAAGCAGTATTGTACGGCAAGTAATCAACCTTTGGCAGAAATGTCAAAAAATCAAAAAATCGAATCTTTTTGTCGACAGGGTGACCCCCCTGTCGTTTTTTTACTGAACATTTTTCAGAAATTCAAGAACTTTTCTCAAAGCTTTTCCTCTGTGGGAAATTTGGTTTTTTTCATCTTCGGAAAGTTCGGCTATTGTGCAATTATACCCATTTGGAATAAATATAGGATCATAACCAAAACCGTTTGTACCGGCTTGAGTTTTTGCAATATAACCGTGGCATTCGCCTGTAGTTTGGAAAATCACATCCCCTTCAGGTGAAACCAAATTCATTGCGCATACAAATTTTGCTTTCCTGTTATTCTCCCCTTTTAAATTATTAAGCAGTTTATCAATTCTTTTTTGCGGAGTTTCGGCATATCTTGCGGAATAAATACCAGGTTCTCCGCCCAATGCATCAACGCATAATCCTGAATCATCAGCTAATGAAGGCAAATTACTCAATCGAGCTGCTTCTTTTGCTTTTATAAGCGAATTTTCTTCAAAAGTTTTGCCATTTTCTACGGGGTCAAAACCGCTTGGCGGAAGTACAAAATCAATTCCGCAATTTCCTGCGATAGCTTTTAATTCTTGTAATTTATGCGGATTACCTGTTGCAAATACGATTTTTTTCATTAATTTTTACTTTCCAAATCTTCTTTGTCTGCTTTGAAATTCAATAATAGCTTTCGATAAAGATTCTTTGCTAAATTCCGGCCAAAATTCTTTTACTACCAGAATTTCAGAATAAGCAATCTGCCATAAAAGATAATTTGAGATTCTCATTTCTCCGCCGGTTCTAATTAGCAAATCGGGATCGGGAACATCTTTTGTATAAAGATTTTGAGAAATTGTATCCTCTGATATTTCTTCAGGTTTTAGGTTTTGGGCTGCAATAGCTTTTACGGCATGGACAATCTCATCTCTGGAACCGTAATTGAAGGCTATTTGCAAATTTACGCCGGTGTTATTTTTTGTTGTTTCTACTGAATTTGAAAGAATTTTTTGAAGTTTTGAACTTAGTTTTGAAATATCACCGATAAAAGATATTTTAACTCCTTCCGAGTGCATTTCAGCTAATTCATTTGTTAAAGTAAGTGCCAAAAGCTCCATCAAAAAATCAACTTCTTCTTTTTTTCGTTTCCAATTTTCTGTTGAAAATGCATAAACGGTCAAATATTTTATTCCAAAATCATTGCAGGCACGCAGGGTTGCTTTTAAAGCTTCAACACCTTTTTTATGCCCCATTGCTGATGGCAGTCCCTTTTCTTTTGCCCATCTTCTGTTGCCATCCATAATGATTGCAATGTGTTTTAATCCTGTTTCTTTTACTATTTCTGATATTTTTATATTTTTATCTAATGTTTTCATAGTTGTTATTATAACATGAAAAAGTTTGAGTATATTTGCAAAAAAGTTTGTTTGTGTGATAATTAAAATTGAAGGCTAGAAAATTATTAAATAGCGAAAGTACACAATATAAAAAGGAAAAGACAAAATGGCTAGAAAAACTCCATTGGAAAAAATCAGAAACATTGGTATTGCCGCTCACATTGATGCCGGTAAAACCACTACAACTGAACGTATTTTGTTCTATACCGGTAAAACTCACAAACTTGGTGAAGTTCATGATGGTGCAGCAGTTACCGACTTTATGGAACAAGAAAGAGAAAGAGGTATCACAATTCAATCAGCAGCAGTTACAGCTGAATGGAAAGGACACCAAATTAACATTATCGATACCCCGGGACACGTTGACTTTACAATTGAAGTTGAACGTTCTTTACGTGTATTAGACGGTGTTGTAGCCGTTTTTTGCGCAGTAGGCGGCGTTCAATCTCAATCTGAAACTGTATGGCGTCAAGCTAACAGATATGAAGTACCTCGTATGGTATTCGTTAA
>CACYCU010000036.1 GCA_902772945.1 uncultured bacterium
CCTCTTTCAGCCTTTGCAGAATCAAAATCAGCATTCTGATACAGCCTTAACAGGATGTTTTCGACATCATCACCAACATAACCCGCTTCGGTTAATGTTGTTGCATCTGCAACAGCAAACGGAACATCAAGCATTTTTGCAAGAGTTTGAGCCAATAATGTCTTACCTGATCCTGTAGGTCCAACTAACAATATATTAGACTTTTGAATTTCAACATTATTTTTCAAATCTGCAGACTTATTGTGTTTTAATCTTTTATAATGATTATAAACAGCTACAGAAAGAACTTTCTTTGCATCATCTTGCCCAACAATATATTCATCTAAATATGATTTTATTTCATGCGGTTTTGGAATAGGTTTTTCATCAACTACAGCTTCACCCTCTGCGCCTTCTTTATCTTTATTTTCAAAGAACTCTTCATCCAAAATCTGGTTACAAAGGTCAACGCACTCATCACATATATATACTTCCGGACCTGCAATAAGTTTCTTAACTTGGTCCTGAGATTTTCCGCAAAAAGAGCATTTTAAACGACTATCATCATGTTTGGGCATATGTATTTCCTTTATTTTATAACATCTCTTGATACAACCTTGTCAATCATACCATATTCAAGAGCTTCTTGAGGAGTCATGATATAATCTCTGTCTGTATCTTTTTCAATTTTCTTTATAGACTGACCTGTATTTGAAGCTAAAATTTCATTCAGAGATTTTTTAATTCTGATAATTTCAGCAGCCTGAATTTCGATATCTGTAGCCTGTCCCTGAGCACCGCCTAAAGGTTGATGAATCAGAACTCTTGAATGAGGAAGCGCCATTCTTTTGCCTTTTGTTCCTGAAGACAACAAAAACGCACCCATTGAAGCGGCCTGACCTAAGCATATAGTTGACACATCAGCTCTTATATGCTGCATTGTGTCGTAAATAGCAAAACCTGCAGTAACAGATCCACCCGGACTGTTTATATATAACATAATATCTTTTTCAGGATTTTCACTATCTAATAACAACAATTGCGCAACAACTAAATTTGCAACCATATCATCAATAGGTGTACCTAAAAAGATAATTCTCTCTCTCAATAATCTTGAGAAGATATCAAAAGAACGTTCTCCTCTGCTGGATTGTTCAATTACTACGGGTACAAAGCTCATATATCTTATCCTTTCTTTCTATATTATATCATTAAATCAAACAAGTGCCGATTTGTAAATACGGCACTTATATTAGATTTTATTATTTGACTTCAACTTTATTGTTTTGCATTAAGAAATCTCTTACCTTATCGTTCATTGCTTGTTGAGAAATTGAAGCAATCAAATCAGGGTTTTGACCTAACTGTTTGATTAAATCCTGTGGTTTTAATCCGTAAGCCATTCCCAAATCAGTAAGTTTTGTTTCCATATCTTTTTGTTCAAGTTTAATTTGTTCTTCTTTTGCTATCTTATCTATAACAAGAGAATTCTTAATTCTTAGTACAGCATCTTCATTAAGATTACCAAGTAATTGTTCTTCTCCTTGCGCCTTTACAAGGACATCCCAATCAATTCCTTGCGCTGCAAGACGTCTTTTATACTCGTCTTTTAGTGAATTTGCCTCTCTGTCAATCATAGATTGAGGAATATCTACTTTTGCAGACTCTACAACAGCTTTAAACACTTCATTTTCAGAATTTTGTTTATTTGTTCTTTCTCTTTGATTATCTAAATATTTTTGAATATCAGCTTTCAATTCATCCAATGTTTTGAATGGACCGACTTTTTGTGCAAATTCATCATTTAATTCCGGTAACTTTCTTTCTTTTATTTCATTGATTTTTATTTTAAACGTTGCAGGCTGTCCCTTTAATTTTTCATCGTGATATTCTTCAGGAAAAGTTACTTTTATATCAAACTCATCATTTAAGTTTTTTCCAACTATTTGTTCGGCAAAGCCGGGAATAAAATTAGAATTACCCAAATCTAAAGGATAATTTTTTGCATCTCCGCCTTGAATTTTTTCTCCGTTACAAGTGCCTTCAAAGTCAATAACCGCAATGTCTGTATCTTTAGTTGCTCTGTCAATTACTGTTTCTTGAGTACTGTGTTGTTCTAACAATTTATCCAACTGCTTTTGAACGGCATCTTTTTCAATAACCGCATCTTTTACCTCAAGGTTTAACCCCTTGTATTGTCCAAGAGTTACTTCCGGTCTGAGTTCAGCTTTTACAGTAACAGTTACATCTTCTCCGACATTAAACTTATAATTTGTAATATACGGCTGTGTAATAATGTCAAGATTATTTTCTGTTATAGCCTGATTGATAACTTTCTGCATTAAATTTTCAATCGCTTCTTGCTTGATTCTTTCAACACCGATTTGCCTTTCAATTACATTACGCGGAGCTTTACCGGGTCTAAAGCCATCAATTTTTACATGTTGAGCTATAGCTCTTACCGCAGCATTATAAGCATCAACAGCATCTTTAGCCGGAATAGTAATATTAAGGTTTACAACATTCTCTTTTTCTTTTTCTACATTTACATTCATAGTCTTTTCCTTCTTATTGTTATCTATGTATATATAATAACTTAAACAAGAAAATGTGCAAATACAAATTTATGATATAATTAGAGCATGGTTAGATTGATTAATGATAAAAATGTAGGGTTGCTTGCAGATGCAGCATATTTTATATTTCGACTTCAAGAAAAATTTACTAGGATTGCAGAATACAACAACCCAAATCTATCCCCCTGCATATATGTAATGTGGCACGCTAACCAGCTTTTAGTTCACGGAATTGAAGATAAAGCAAATTTAAATATTCTTATAAGTAATTCTATTGACGGTGAAATTGTCGCAAGAACTTCTGAAAAATGGGGATTTAAGGTAATCAGAGGTTCTTCCGGCAAAAAAGGGGCTGTAGAATCAACAATGCAAATGCTGAGAAAACTAAATAACGGAGAATCTGTTGCAATAATGGTTGACGGGCCAAGCGGACCTCTGCATAAAGTAAAAAACGGAGCAATAAAGTTGGCTCAAAAAACAGGGGTACCAATCGTTACGGCAAATTGGTATTCTCCGCAAAAAACGTTTAGAAGCTTGCCATCCTGGGATAAAATGAAAATTCCTATAGGCTATTGTGAAATTATAAATACCTATGGCAAGCCAATATATATAAAAGAAGATGCAACAAGTGAAGAAATTGCAAATGTAAAAGAAGAAATAAAAAATCAGCTTTTGACATTGGAAAAAGAAGCTCCTGGAATATATAGAGAGGCACAAAAAAATAATATATGGAAAAAATAAAAGTTTCAGCCATTCAAATGTCTACAAAGATTGGGGATAAAAAGGCAAATATAGAAAAAGCAAAAAATCTCATTGAAAGAGATCTGGCGTTTGATACAGATATAATAGTTTTGCCTGAAGTTTGGACTGTCGGCTGGTCACCCGTTCATTTTCAGGAAAGTGCAGAAGCTCTTGAGCACAGCAAAACTATCGAATTTCTGTCAGGAATTGCAAAAAAATATAACTCTTGGATTATTGGCGGAAGTATTATCATAAAAAATAACGACAAATTCTACAACACCTGTCCCGTATTAAACAGAAACGGAGATTTGGTTGCCGCATATTCAAAAAATCATCTTTTTTCATATTACGGCAGCGATGAAGGAAAGTACGTACAAAAAGGAGACAACCCAGTATTGGTAAATATTGATGGTGTTAAAGTTGGACTAACAATATGTTATGATATAAGATTCCCTGAAATATATAGAGCTTATAGGAAAGCTGGTGCTGACATTTTGGTTAACTGTGCTGCTTGGGGACTAAAAAAACCAATTCCCTGGGAATGCATGACAAGATGTAGAGCTGTCGAAAATCAAACTTACATGATAGCATTAACACAATCAGGAATTATTGAAAATGATGAATGGAACATCGGACACTCAAGAATTATTGATTTTAAAGGAGAATCTATCGCCGAAATTAAAGATCAAAAAGAAGGAGCGATGGTTGCAACACTAGATTTAAATTTGATGTATAATTTTAGAGAAAAATGTAAATGTATCAATGATATTAGAGAAAACTACGAGGTAAAAACCGTATGAAAAAACTATTAAATATTATTTTAGGATTGCTATTGATTTCACAATTATCGGCAAATGCAAACAGTATTGACAAAACCATATTTCAATCAGGAATCAATAAAAGTGCAATTTCAATATCGGTAAAAGATATAAAAACAAACAAAACCGTCTATAAACTTAACGACAAACAGCCACAAATGCCGGCTTCAACTTTAAAACTGATAACACTGCCAGCATCAATAGATACACTTGGCGAAGATTTTCAGTTTTCAACAAAACTATATAAGTCAACAAATAACGATATTTATCTAAAACTCAGCGGAGACCCGTTTTTCAAAACGGCAGACTTAAACAATTTATTTGACATTGCAAAAAGTAAAAATATAATTGAGCCAAAAACATTCTACATAGATGATTACATTTTTGATGATGTGGAATGGGGGGAAGGCTGGCAATGGGATGATGATTTAAACCCTCTTATGCCAAAATTTAGTTCATACAATATTGATAAAAATTTATTAAACATAGTTGTTGCACCTACTGAAAAAAATAAACCGGCAAATATTTATACAACAAAATTCTATCCTGTTACTTTTATGAATTTAGTTACAACAGGAGAAAGAAATGATTTAACTTTAAGACGAAACAACAGTATTTCTCCGGACATAATCAACATACAAGGAACAGTACAAAAACAGGAAACACTCCAAATTCCGGTTAATAATCCTAAAAGATATTTTAAACTTAGAGCTGAAAATGCTATTCATTCAGCAAAAATAAATTATTATGACAAAATTATTCAAAAAAAGACACCTGAAAAAAATGTTTATTTGATTGGAGAAATTTCTCACCCGTTAAAAGATACAGTTCCGGAAATTTTAAAGAAAAGTAATAATTTTATTGCAGAAACAGTATTTAAAGCCGCCGGAGCAAAATACGTCAACAACACCGGTTCTATTGAAAATTCGCTAAAAATGTTAAATGACTATCTAAAAAAAGAAGGACTTAATACAGACAACATAAAAATTGTGGATGCCAGCGGAGTTTCAAAAAACAACATAGTTACTGCTGATTTTATGAGTGAATTTTTGGTTAAAAATTTCAAAAATCAAATATTTATAGATAATTTGCCTACTGCCGGAGAAGGAACATTAGCTAACAGAATGCTATACTTTAAAGATAATATTAAAGCTAAAACAGGCACTTTGTCTGATGTAAGCGCAATCGCAGGATACATAACCGCAAGGAGCGGAAACGTCTACGCTTTCGATATTATGATTAATGATCCGAAAAGCAAAACTTCAGAAAAAAAATCCCTTGAAGAATACATTTTGAGAGATATTTTTTCTAATTTCTAGGAGATGTAACATAACTTACAGCCATTGCGATAAATGCAGCAACAGAACCTACTGCAATTGCAGAGGAAGCTTTTGCCTTTGGAATTAATGACTTTATAGTATTATAGGAACTCTCAAGTGCTGTAGCTCTTGTTAATTCTACAAGTTTTGCATCACCTGCATTATTTTCAACAGCTTTTAGATATACATCTCTGGCTTCTTCAATTTTTGCATAAGCCTTTTTGTAAGAATTGCCCATTCTTTGTACTGTAGCTTTTGAAACAGATTTCTCAAACACATCCTGAGGTTGAGTTAACAACTGTTCTAAATCATACTTTCTCGGCGCCAAAATATATCCCACTCCAGCGCCTAAAAAGCCAGATGCAGCACCAATATCAAATACAGAAACAGAAGGCACACTTTCACTCATAAAACCTCCTAATAAACACATTTATATTTAAACTCATAATAAACATTTTTGTCAAAATCTGAATTAATTATTTACATGTCTTAATAATTCGTAAAAGCACTTATAGTATGCTATATTATTCATAGAAGGAGAAGCTATGGACGAACCATTCGTTACGGTCGTGACACCGACATATAATATACTCGATAACAATCAGGCAGATGCTTTCAATCTACTTGTAGAATTATTGGATATGCAAACATACCCTAATATTGAACATTTAATTATTGATAACGCCTCAACAGATGGTACGGTTGAATTTTTAAAAGATTATAAAAATCAGGGATATTTAACCTTTTACTCTGAAAAAGATACCGGCAAATTTAATGCATATAACAAAGGTGTTATGCATGCAAAAGGCAAGTACATTACTTTTTTAAGTTGTGATGATTTTATTCATGACATCACCTCTATATATGATATCGTCAATATTATGGAAA
>CACYCU010000037.1 GCA_902772945.1 uncultured bacterium
ATAATTCTGTATGTAGGTTGTTTTTTTGCACCTAATCTTTTTAATCTGATTTTTAACATTTTGTTTTTCCTTCTTAATTTTCTTATACGACGGGCTTTCCACGGCAGCCGTACTGTGCAAATCCCTTGAATGGGGTTAAGAGGAATTACCTCATTCCTTGACTATCAAATCATGAACAATATTGAAATGCAAGTATTTTTAAAGTTTGGTAATAAGTAGGCAAGTTTGATAAGTTTGATAAGTTTTTATCGGTTAGTTGTATTGAAAAATTTTTTACTCTGACTGCTTTGATTAGCACTTAACCTACTCCTCCTACTTATCAAACTCATTCCAAATATAAATTTTTCCTTAAGATTCCGCAAAAATTTTTTGTCCATGTTAAAATTATTTCATAAGACTACGGAGAGGAAATTTAATGATAAGTTTTTTATTAAAATTATTGGGCGACCCTAACGAAAGAAAAGTTAAAAGTATAATGGGCATAATTGAACATATAAATGCTCTTGAACCACAGTTTGAAGCTATGACAGACGAAGAATTGAGAGCAAAAACTGACGAATTCAAAGAGATTTTGTCAAAGCGTCCTACATCAAAGGATTTTAAAACAGACAGAAAGCTTGAAAAAGAAGCTTTAGATAAAATTTTGCCCGAAGCATTTGCAACTGTAAGAGAAGCCGGTAAACGTGTATTAAATATGCGTCATTTTGATGTGCAACTTATCGGCGGATATTTTCTCCACAACGGTCACATCGCAGAAATGAGAACCGGTGAAGGTAAAACTCTTGTAGCAACACTGCCGGCATATTTGAACGCCCTTACAGGCAAAGGGGTTCATGTAATCACTGTAAACGATTACCTCGCAAAACGTGACAGCGAATGGATGGGAAAAATTTATAAATTTTTAGGTCTTTCCGTTGGAGTAATCCTATCCGGCGGAAGAACCGCAGATGATTTTGCCGCAAAAAAAGCGGCTTATGACTGCGATATCACCTACGGTACAAATAACGAATTCGGATTTGATTATTTACGTGACAATATGGCAGGAAGCCTTGAAATGCTAGTTCAAAGACCATATAATTATGCAATTATTGATGAAGTTGACAGCATTTTGATTGATGAGGCAAGAACACCCCTTATCATTAGCGGACGACTTGAAAAATCAGCAGAAACTTACCAACTTATGGCAAAAATTGCTCCTCAGCTTGAAAAAATTAAAGATTACGAAGTTGATGAAAAAAACAAAAATATAATTTTAACTGAAGACGGAATAGACAAAGCCCAAGAACTTATCGGTATAAAAGATTTGTTTGATATAAATACACAATATGCTCATCACCTTCTTCAAGCGTTAAAAGCAAAAGAACTTTTTGTAAAAGATACTGACTATGTAATTCGAAACGGCGAAGTAATGATAGTTGATGAATTTACCGGCCGTTTGATGGAAGGAAGACGCTGGTCAGACGGCTTGCATCAAGCAATTGAAGCAAAAGAAGGTGTAAAAATCCAAGATGAAACCCAAACTCTTGCAAGCATAACTTTCCAAAATCTTTTCAGATTATATCCGAAATTATCGGGTATGACAGGTACTGCAATGACAGAAGAAGCTGAATTCGGAAAAATTTATAACCTTGAAGTCACTTCAATTCCGACAAATAAACCTGATATAAGAATAAATTATCCTGATATAATTTATAAAACAGAAAGAGCAAAATACAATGCTGTGGTTGAAGATATTATAAAAATGCACGAAGCGGGAAGACCTGTTTTAGTTGGCACAATAAGCATTGAAAAGTCAGAATATGTATCCGAACTGTTAAAAAGAAAAGGAATTCCTCACCATGTTTTGAACGCAAAACATCACGAAAAAGAAGCATATATTATAGCTCAAGCAGGACGTGTAGGGGCAGTTACAATTGCAACCAATATGGCAGGTCGAGGTACTGATATTTTATTAGGCGGTAATGCTGAATTCTTGGCAAAAGAAATGCTTGATAATAAAGGAATCACTCCGGAAAGCGAAAATTATGAAGAAGAAAAGGAAGCTGCATTAAAAGCCGCAAGAGAAATAACAGAAGCAGAACATGCAAAAGTCGTTGAGGCAGGTGGACTTCACGTAATAGGTACAGAACGACACGAATCCCGACGTATAGATAACCAACTGAGAGGCCGTGCCGCACGTCAGGGAGACCCCGGTTCTACAAGATTTTTCTTATCGCTGGAAGACAATTTGATGAGAATTTTCGGCGGTGACAAAATTACTGCATTGATGAATATGCTTAATGTAGAAGAAGATTTAGCTATTGAAAATGTCTTAATCACAAGACAAATCGAATCCGCACAAAAGAAAGTAGAAACATACCACTTTGACATAAGAAAATCTGTACTTGAATATGACGATGTTATGAATATTCAACGTGAAAAATTCTATGCACAAAGAAGAAAAGTTTTGGCAGGAGCTAATCTTTCAGAAGATATATATTATATGATAGAAAAAGAAATCGACAGATTATTAAGAAGTTATATTGCACCCGGAATGCATGTAGAAGAATATGTTTTTGAAGATTTGCAAACATTGATTAAAGAACTACACTCAATTGTTCCGCAACTATCAGGTGTTCAAGTTTCTGACATACAAGCATTGAGATTTGAACCTATGTATGACAAAATTAAAACTCTTGCACTTGATGCATACAAACAACATGAAGAAGAAGTTGTTAATTTTTATAATCAAGTTGTTGCACAATATGATCCTGAAGCAGAACCTCAAGTTCCTTTCAGTGATGACAATGTAATCAGAAATCTTGAAAAAGATATACTTCTTCGCGTTGTAGATAACAAATGGATTGACCATTTACATAATATTGATATGCTAAGAGAAGGCATCGGTCTTCGTGCATACGGTCAAAAAGATCCGCTTATTGAATACAAAAGAGAAGCATACGACCTGTTTAATAAAATGATGTATGAAATCCAAGGAGATACCGTAAAACATCTGTTCAGAACCAAGTTTGGAATACAAATTGTAGGCTCTGATGAAGGTCCGCAAGAAATGGCATAAAATTTCATTATTTCACTTCAAAATTATCTAAAAACAAAACTTGAATTTCTCCGGGATTCAATTTTGTTTTTATGCTTCCATGCTCTATAGTCGGAATATTATCAATTTTTACCGGTATCGGAACAACTTTGTCAGACAATCTGGGAACTGAAACTTCCGCCAGTACCTGACTTCTAAAATCTATATTACCAATTACCACTATACTTTCATTATCAAAGCTTATTGCATAGGCAAATACATTTGACAAATTAGTTTTCATAGGTACAAATTTTCCATTATTTAATATTTTTGAAAATTGTCTTTTTACTCCGTTACTTATAATAAAATCTTTCAACAGTTCCGAATTGCTTCCGCCCGGTTGTCTTGAAAAATTAAATATATCTATTTTACCTCTGTGAACAAAATACGTATCATCATCAGTATAAGTTTTTTGAGCTTCTTTATTTCCATACATGTATAAATAATTGTCACCGGTATCAAAACCGTCAACAAAATAGGAATTTACAGGCAAAGTCGCATTTAGCCAAATTATCATATTTGAAAATCCAGGACCATTTATTACAATAGGACTCATTTCATCATGAGTTGAAAAACTGCCTATCACAGCCTTTGGTTCTGAGAATTTTGATAAGTTTGATTTCGTCGTTAAAATTAAGTTCGTAAACTCTTTTGCCGTTTTAAAATCTTTTAAATTAAAGAAACTGCCATAATATCCGTCAAAACCGGCTTCCAACAATTTGTCATACGGTGTAAAGGTCATACCTTGAATTACAGGTTCTGTCCAGCTTTCTGAAGATTCTGCAAGCCATAAAAATTGCGGATCTTGTGTTCTTGAATAAGAAATCAAACTATTCCAAAAACTTGCAGGTTTTGAAGTTGCAACATCTGCTCTTATACCGTCAGCACCCAAATTTATCACCATGTCTACAAATTCTTTATAAATATTATAAACTTCAGTATTTATATTTTTTTCATCACCCGCATTCAAAAGTCTTACATCTGTCCAATCAGAAGGGACAAGAGGCTGGCCGGATTTATCTTTCATGAACAATTCCGGTCTTTCCATATATAAGTCATAAGAACCGCAAGATGGCAAATCAATGATTACTCTGATGTTTTTTTTATGAGCTTCTTCAATAAACTTCATAGCTTGACTTTTAGAAGATAAAGGACTATTAATATCAACTAACTGAGGGTTAATTGAATTAAAGCCTGAAGCTGCGTACAAAGATCCTGCAGTGCCAAGAGCCTTTGTTTTCCCTACCGGAGTAATAGGCAAAATATGAATCGTGTTAATGCCTTTTTGACTCAATTCTTTTAACTTCGGAATTGCATTTAAAAAATTACCGCTTGTTTCATTTTCATCAAATTCAATTATACCGTCTTTATTAATATCATTTGCACCAAAAGTTCTCATATTTATTTCATATATTATGGCTGAATTTTCTAAAAACAATCTTCTTAAGTCATTTACCCATACATCTGAAGAAAATGCACATTGTGAAAAAAACATTAAAGTTAAAACAAGTGTGTAAATTTTATTTTTCAATTTCATATCTGCCCCCTTTTGGTATGCTAACAAATAATTTAACATTTTGCAAATTCACAACTTTTATATATAATCTAACTATATGAAAAAATATTCAATTGGAATAGATCTTGGCGGAACAAAAATTCTAACGGCCCTTATAAACAGAGAGAATGGGGAAGTCACTGGTCTTGTAAAAAAGAAAACCAAAAAAGATAAAGGTCCTCAAAATATAGAAAGAAAATTAATTGATGGAATTTCTGAGTTAATTGAAACTCTAAATATTGATTTATCTAATATTAGTTCCATAGGTATTGGCTCTGCCGGACAAATTGACAGAAAAAACGGTATTATAATAGGAGCACCAAATCTGGATTGCTTTGATTTTAATATAAAAGAAATTTTAACAGAAAAATTTTCACTGCCGGTATTTCTTGGAAATGATGTAGAAACTGCAGCAATTGCGGAACATAGATTTGGAGCGGGAAAAAATTTCGATGATTTCGTATGTATTTTTGTCGGAACAGGTGTTGGCTCGTGCATAATAAAAAATAATAATATCATATACGGTCATACAGGTACTGCCGGCGAAATAGGACATACCATCGTCGACTTGAACGGAAGACCTTGTGCATGTGGTGCACACGGATGTTTGGAAGCATATGCATCTCGTTCCGCTATAGAAACAAGACTTGAAGGAGCTTTAAGAAAAGGGCGGTATTCTTGTATAATGGAATATCTTGAAGAAGGAAAATCAATAACATCAAGTATGATAAAGAAATCAATTGACAGAAATGACGAATTAGTTCTACAATGCGTTAACGAAGCTTCCGAATATTTATCTGGCGGAATTGCAAGTATTATCAATTTCATCAACCCTGAGCTTATAGTATTAGGCGGTGGTCTAATTGATGCAGTAGATTATTTTTATCAAGAAACAATAAAAAAAGCTAAACTAAAATCCCTTCCTGTTCCGTCGAAAGAAATAAAATTTAAAAAAGCAAAATTGGGGGATTATTCAGGAGTAATCGGGGCAGCTTTTTTAGAGGACAGAGTATTATGAAAAAAATATTACTTATAAGATTATCATCTTTAGGAGATGTTATATTTAACATTCCACTTGCTAATGTTTTAAAAGATAACGGATATGAAGTTACTTGGCTTGTTTCCGAAAAAGGATACGATGTCGTAAAAAATAATCCTGCCATAAAAAAAATGATTCTTGTGCCTCTTCAGAAATGGAAAAAATCAAGGCTTTCTTTTAGTAATATCATTGAATTTTTCAAGATATTAAAAGAAGTGAGAAGTGAACAATATGATGTTGCAATTGATACACAAATGATGTTTAAAAGTGCAGTTTGGCTTAAATTATGCAATGCAAAAAGAAAAATTTGCTACAAGGAAGGAAAAGAACTTTCATTTCTTGGCGGGAATGAAAGAATTGAGCCTACCCGCCCGAGATTATCAACTCATGCCGTTTTTCAGCATATGACTTATGCTAAATATTTGCAATTGGAAGGTACGGATAATATTAAATTTACCCTTCCGCCGGTTAGCCAACAGATAAAAGAATACGTCGATGTATTACTTAAAAATCTCGACACATCAAAACCGATGGTTGTGATAGCACCGGCTACTACCTGGCCTTTAAAACATTGGAACAAAGATAATTGGAGAATTTTAATTGATAACATAAAAGATAAATGTTCACTGGTTTTCACAGGCACAGACACAGATAAACAACTTATATCATATATTGGCGGAAATAATTTTATAAATTTAGCAGGTAAAACAGGAATTAAAGAACTTATTGAAATATTTTCAAGAGCAAAACTCGTTATAGCACCGGATTCCGGAAGTGCTCATCTTGCACGTGCAACAAATATACCTGCAGTTATTTCAATATTCTGCTGCACACCTCCAGCTATGTACGGCCCATTCGGAGATGATAAAAAATATTTTGCACTGAACGGCAACCTAAAATGCCAGCCATGCCACGCTAGAAAATGTCCTCTGCTAGGAAAAGATAACGCACAATGCGTCAATTATCAAAAAAAAAAAAAA
>CACYCU010000038.1 GCA_902772945.1 uncultured bacterium
ATTTAAATGATATTGATATATCAAAAGCTTCAAATTTAATAGAAAATTCTGAAAGACCTTTAATAATTTCAGGCGGTGGTGCTTCTTTGGACGAAGTAATAAAATTATCAAAAACATTTGATATACCAGTTGTAACAACTATGATGGGTTTTTATCCCCAAGATGATTCTCATAATATTGGAATGCTGGGAATTTTTGGAGATTACAGTGCAAACAAAGCCGTTGAAGAAAGCGATCTTATAATTGCAGTCGGAACAAGATTTAACGATAGAATTAAGGGATTTATAAACTATTCTGATAAAGACATAATTCATATTGATATTAATGAAAGAGAAATATCAAAAGTAATTCCGGCAACAGTAGGCATCGTTGGGGATTCAGGTCCGATTCTTACAGAAATATGCAAAAATATAAAAAGTAGGAAATTTTCTGAATGGTTAAAATATTCCAACTCTCTTAAACTTCATAACAAAGCTCCACAAAAGAGAACAAATTTAATGCATTCATTTGAAGTAATGCAAGAAATAAAAAATTATATAAAGAAATTGAATCCAATAATAACGACAGAAGTAGGACAACATCAAGTTTTAGCAACAAAATATTTAAAAACAAATCCAAATAAATTTATTTCATCATGCGGACTAGGCACAATGGGATTTGGTCTTCCTGCCGCAATTGGAGCAAGCATTGCAGCAAACAAATCTTTAGTTGTATGTATATCAGGCGACGGTTCCTTTCAAATGAATATGCAAGAGCTTGCAACTTGTATAGATTACAAATTACCTATAAAGATATTTATCCTTAACAACGGATATTTGGGAATGGTAAGACAATTCCAAGAAAAATCTTGCAATGAACGTTATTATGCAACAAAAATTTCAGGACCTGATTTTGTAAAATTAGCAGAAAGCTATAACATAAAAGGAATAAGAGTTCAGAAAAAGGAAGACATAAAAAGTGCACTTGATAATGCTTTTGCTACAGAATCTCCTGTTATTGTGGATTTTGTTGTAGAATCTATGGAAATTGTTTAATCCATTTGGTTGTAGACCCTTCTAACTTCTTGAATATCCTGCCACATAAGCCACTTTGGCGAACCTTTTTCTCTTGAATCATTTCTTAAAAGATATGAAGGGTGAAAAATTGGCATCATTTTAGAATTATTTGGACCTGCAAACCACTTACCTCTAATCTTTGTAATTCCTTGCGTTGTATTTAAAAAAGACTGTACGGCAACACGACCACACAGCAATATTATTCTCGGTTTTAATATTTCTATTTGAGCATCAAGGTATTCCCTGCAAGCTTCTTTTTCCTCGGGTAAAGGATCACGATTTTCAGGCGGTCTGCATTTTAAAGTATTACATATATAGACATCCTTATTCCTTGAGAAGCCAACAGATTCTAAAATTTTATCTAAAAGTTGACCGGCTTTTCCAACAAATGGCTCACCTGACTTATCTTCATAAAAACCCGGAGCTTCACCTATGAGCATAAGCTTATGATTTGGAATTCCTGCGGAAAAAACTGTTTTTGTACGAGATTTGCCAAGAGAACATTTTTGGCACGAGAGACAGTTCTGATAAACCAAGTCTAATTTATCTTTTTCTTCTTGGCTTGCTTCGTACATTAAGCCTCCGGTTTTAAAATTGATATAACCGCATTATCAAGATTCAAATATTTACGAATTGTATTTTCTAAATCATCAACCGTAATAGATTCCAAATCACTCAAATATTCTTCGACAAGCTTTAAATCCTCACAGACAGTCATATAATATCCTATTGTTTCTCCAATTTCAGATACCGTTTCTGCCGAATATGCAAATCTTGATTTGATTTTCTTTTTTGCCTTTTCAAGTTCTTCCTGTGAAATTTTTACATTTAATAAATCTGTAATTTCTTTTTTAACAAGTTGTAATGCTTCTTCCTGTTTTTCGGGTTTAAAATTAGCCTGTACAAAAAAGTTGTTTCCGTCTTTGAATTGATAGTGCTCACAATTTACCATATTAAAAATCGGGTCAGATATTTTTTCAATCAAATTTTGATACATTCTTGAACTTGTGCTATCTCCAAGAATTATGCTTATTATATCAAGTTCAATATTTTCTTTTAACCGGTTTGCTTTAGGTCCTAACCAGCCCAACATCAAATATGAAGTATTAACCTTTCCGGTATTTTCAACATATATAGTTTTATCAGTTGGAGTATCTATTTGGTTTTCTTTTTTAGGAGCGTTCTTTCTGCCTTGAAAATCAAATTCTTTTTCAACTTTTTTAAGAATTTCTTCTTTGTCAAAATCTCCTACGATTATAGTTGTCATATTTTCAGGAGAGTAGAACGTTTTGTAGTAATTCATAATTTCTTTTTGAGTAACTTGAGAAATTATTTCAGGAGTACCGATAACGTCCCTTTTATAAGGATGTTTCTTATACATATTGTAATTACAAGAGTTATAGACTTTTGTCCAATTTTGGTCTTTTCGCATTCTTATTTCTTCAATTACTACATGACGCTCTCTTTTATCTGAGACATTAGAATTGTTCAAATCAAAGGGCGCACCAATTTCTTCTTCAGGGAAAACAGGATCAAGCATCATATCTGCATGAAGTTCAATTGCCAGATTTAAATCTTTACAATTTTCGCCTTTGGGTAATGTTACATAATAAAATGTATAATCTTTCCAAGTTGCAGCATTAACAATCGCGCCTTTTGCTTCTAATGTTTTATCAAAATATCCTGCCTTGTGCTTGTGAGTTCCTTTAAACATAAGATGTTCAACAAAATGCGAAATTCCGTTTATTTCATCATTTTCATTTATCGAACCTGTTTTTACCCAGGTACTAACATTTACAAGTTCACCTTCTTTATGAGCAAGGACTATCTTATGACCGTTTTCTCTTTCATAGATTTCGACATCCTCTGTTAAGTATGGATATTTGACAAAAGTTTTTTTCATTAACACTCCTCTTTTCTATTTTATTATAGCTCAAATAAAAATTTTTAATATATAATATATTTATGGATATTATTAATAGACTAAAGGGAAAAGTTGTTGTATCAGTTCAAGCTATGCCATCAGAACCATTGTATTTGGAAAAATGCATGGTCGCTATGATGCAATCAGTTGTTAAAGGTGGTGCAGGAGCTTTACGAGTTGCCGGAGCAAGAGACGTTAAAAATGCAAAAAAACTTTTTGATATTCCGGTAATAGGTCTCACCAAGCCAAATATTATACCTGAAAACTGGCAAGAAATAGTTTATATTACACCCACACAAAAAGAAGTAATTGAATTAATTGAAGCAGGTGCTGATATAATTGCTTTTGACGGAACAATGAGAAAACGACCAGAAAACGCAAAATTAGAAGACCTAATAAAATACATTAAACTCAATAAAAGAATATCAATGGCAGATATTTCTACACTTGAAGAAGGTCTAAATGCAGAAAAACTGGGGGCAAACATTTTATCAACAACTCTTTCCGGTTACACTCAATTTTCTCAAAACAGAGGTGAAGAACCCGATTTTGAGCTACTGGAACAGTTGGTAAAAAATACCAAACTTCCAATCGTTTTAGAAGGTAGAATTTGGGAACCTTGGCAAGTAGAAAAAGCTTTTGAGCTTGGAGCACATTGCGTTGTTATAGGTTCTGCAATAACAAGACCTCAGTTAATTACAAAAAGATTTGTACAAAGGAGCAAATAATGAAAATATTTCCGTTACACCCAATGTCTACAATGGACAGGGCAAAAATTTTAATAAACTTAATGAAACAACATCAACCGGTCGTATCTGATAAATTAAATTCAATAAAGCCCAAAAGCATAAATAGAACATCTTCACTAAAGCAGTTATTATTGTCAGCTAAATCTCAAATTTATAGAGGTAACATATGAAAAAAGCATTAGCTATTGATGTTGGCGGAACGAAAATATACAGTACAATTGTAACAGAAAATGGTGAAATCACAGGAGATGTAGAAAAACACCAAACGCCAAAGACTTTCATTGAAATTCAAAAACTTTTTAAAGACATAATAAATAGATATGAGAATGAAGTTGATGTTATAGCTTTTGCAACTTGTGGAGCAGTAAACAACACAAATGACGGAATTTTAGGATCTACCGGAAATATTGCCTCAGAATACCCGACAATGGTTTTTAAGAGTTTGAGCAAAAAACCTGTCTTTGTTGAAAATGATGCAAATGCTGCTGCCTGGGCAGAACATGTTATCGGCTCATCTAAAGGTATGCCATATTCTATTATGCTCACCTTGGGCACAGGTGTTGGCGGTGGAATAATACTTGAAAATAAATTATACAAGGGCAAATATGGTGCTGCAGGCGAAATGCACTTTAAAATGAGAACAGATAAACACAGAAAATGCACATGCGGTTCTTGGGATTGTTTTGAAGCTTACGCCTCCGGTACCGGTTTAAAGAAAACAGCAGAAGAAATATCAGGAGATTCTAAAATAACAACATACGATGTCATTAATCAAAAAGACAGACCAATAATGAAAAAAATAATTGAGACATGGCAAAATGACATACTCGAAGGAATTATAGGTCTGGCAAACATATTTGACCCTGATTGTATTGTATTATCAGGTTCTATGGCAGAATTTGTTGATATAGAATATATAGAAGCCGAGGCTAATAAGCAAATTGTCACAACACCGTTTAAGGTAGTAAAAGCCTCTGCCGGAAATTATTCCGGAATGATAGGTGCTGCTCTTTTAGCATTATCATCACAAACTTAGGGGATAATCACTCGGAATAGTCCAACCACTTTGCTGTATTAAAGCTCCGCACGGAGTTCCATATTTGCTGCATTGATCTACAATAGCTGCTCTATCTGTAGTCTTAAGATAGCTTGTACCATCGGCCCTCCAAGAATACTGCTGCCACAACAAAAACTTTGTATTATTGTCTAATTGCATCATTCCGACAAAGCAATCTCTACCTGATATATTAGGGCCTTTGGGACCATTAATATCAATTAAAAAATTTATACCGGATAATATAGTATCCTTTTGACCTGTTTTAGAATCGGTTTTTGATGCATTTGAAGCATAGCAAATAACATTTACGCCATTTGGAATAGTTATCATAGACATTCTCTTATTTCCTGAAACGGCAGGATCTCCGTTAGGCATATAAATCATAGATGCATCATAGCCAAAATCTTTCAAATCAACATTTGTATGATACTCTGCACCTTTTATATACGGAACAATATACTTCATAACAACAGCATCAATAGATTGGTCTGCACTCATTTTGTCTTCGTCACTATTATAAGCTGTTCTATAAGAATCAAAGCCCCAACCTGAAGGATCGCCATAGTCAACTTTTGCTCTCTCAATTGTCTGTGCCAACATACTGTATGCATGTTTCAACCTTGAAACAGTTGATACCTTTTTGTGATTATTAACCAAAGAAGGAATTGTCATTGCCGCAACAACCCCAATTATTCCCAAAGTTATCAAAACTTCAGCTAACGTGAATCCATATCTCTTCGCCATATAGCCATTATAACTTATTTTAATATAATATTCAAGGTATTTGAATATTTTTTTTCATAATGTTAAACTTTTAACAAGGAGTAATTATTTTGGGTAAATCAAAGAAAAGAATTATCTATAAGGGTAAAAATCTCCAATTGACAAACCTTACCCGCACAGAAGCGATCGATACAGCAGTTAAGCTGCTTAATAACAATGATAGAGAAGCATATTCTCTTATTACACTGTTTGGGCTAACTGCAGAAGAAATTTTGGAAGGCGGCGCAAGTTATGAAATTGTAAAAGGGCTAGGAATATGATATGGTTTTGGCTAAAAAATTCCCGATTATTTTCACTACCCATGTCTGTTTTATCTTGGCTTGTAATTTTTATATATTCGTTTGACGGGAATTTAATAAACGGTTTAGCAGCTCTTATAGGCATTGCTTGTGTGCATATGGCAACCAACTTATTTGATGATTATGTAGATTACAAATGTTTGACTGATAATTGCCAAAAATGCAAATGTCTTTACATAAAAGAAGGTAAAGCTACTATTGAAGATGTTTTAAGAGTTGTTATCGTATATTTTATCATTGCTTCATTAGCTGGATTATTTTTGTTTTTAAGATGCGGTTTTACGATTGTTTGGCTTGCAATTATCGGAGCATTTATCTCTCTTTTTTATGCAAAATTTTCAAAAAAAGGCTTAAGCGAAGTTGCAGTAACCATTGCCTTTGGACCACTATTATTTGAGGGAGTTCATTTTGTTATGAAAGGATATTTCTCTTTTGAAGTATTTGTTATGTCTTTGGCTGTTGTGATGTTTACTGTAGGTTTAATGTATGTTCATACGGTACTAGATTATGAAGGTGATTTTGCGACAGGTAAAAGAACACTTGCATGTAGACTGGGTTCTAAAAATAAAGCCACAAGCGGTGTTTTTATAGTCTATGGTCTTGGGTACATTTTTACATCAGTTTTTGCAATTCTTACCAATAATTATCTTTTATTTACAACTTTTATACTAATTCCTTTAATCATTGACCTGTATAAATCATTGAAAAATTTCAAATGTGGAGATGAAATATCCGAATTTTACAAAAGATTATTAAAAGCAAGAAATTTAATGGTATTTTATTCTTTACTGTTTTGCCTCTGCCTGTTTCTGAAATTCATTTTCTGATATTATTTTAAGCCTGTTTGCCCCTCTGTATTCATTCAACAAATCTGCAATAGGTCCTGCTTCTTTTTTATCTAAAGGATTAACCTGACCTTTTAGGTTGCAATAGCCTGTCCTTTGGGAATATTCCAGCCAGAATCTGCTATTTTGCTGCTTTGCAAGTTTTTCATCTGTCATTACGACTAAATGAGTATGCCACAAGGTAGTTTCACCTGTAGCACCAACATAGCCCAACTTATCTCCGGTTTTTACAATCGTGCCAACTATCGGCATTTTTATTGGATTTGGATAATCTTCAGGACGAGCAAGATGGTCGAACGCGTATCGTCTTCCATCAACACCTAAAATAGTCAATGTATTTGAAACTAAATTATCTCCTTTTCTCGCAAATTTATGTGATATTACAACTCCGTCAACAGGAGCTTGAACTATTACAGGTTCTTTTGGTTTTCTTGAATAAGGAGATACAAATATATCAAGCCCCAAATGTGGTCTAATCGTTTTACCGCCCGGTCTTTGTGCAAAAAACATTCCAAAAGGATCTAAATATACATTGTTTGCGTTTTCTATCGGAGCTTTAAATTTTATTAAGCTATCAGGTTTTAAAATTCTCTTTTTTAATATAGCAACAGACTTTTCATCAAAATGATGAGTTATTCCACCTACAAAATTCGTATCTGAAACAATTTTTAATCCATTTAAAACTTTTGAAGTCAACGGTTCAACTATCAATTGTTCTGTCTTTGTTATCTGCAACATATTGACAGGAACTTCCTTTGCTGTTTTTAAAGGAAACAAAGTCGCAACAGTTGTAATTATAGGAATAATTTTTCTTTGAATACCCAAAACTTTCATATAAAAAATAAAACTCCTGAATAAAAAATTTTGCCAAAATAAAAGAGGCAGTTTTGCCTCTTGGAGTTTAAATGTATATAATAAGTGTTAACTTCCTACAAGTCTCATTGCTTCTTGCAGCAATTCTTTTTGAGACGAAATAATCTTGTTTGTAGCTTCCATCTGCAGTTTTGCCATTTGATAATACGAGATATTAGCTTTAAAATCAGCATTTGACATTTCTAACAAGCCGGATCTGATTTCTCCGACTCCGATTACAGGCTTTCCTGATTCTTCTGTTTCTAAAAATTGTCCTTCCTTAAATTCATAAAGAGCTGCAGCATTATGGAAGTTTCTTGTAGTTATACGATACAAAGGAACCGAGCGTTTTCCGTTATCTGCTTTCCCGTACAAAGTTCCATCTGATTTGATTTCATAATCATCATATTTGCCTAAAAATTTACCGTTATTAGGATCAATCCAAAGTTTAATGTTTGTAGTTGGAATATCCATAGCTCCGCCTTTCATAGCGGTTTCTTGGTACAAATCTGCAGAAATTGATTTAGTACCCTGCATAATTTCACCTTTGTCGTTTAGGATATACCCTTGTACAGTGTTTCCGTTTCTATCACGATAAACACCTTCTTTATCAAAAATAAATTCACCTAACCTTGTATAAATACTCTGTCCTTCCGCATTTTTTACAAGGAAAAAGCCTTTGCCTTCAAGATATAAATTTTCTTTAGAAGTACCCGGTGTTGATTTACCTTGATCAATCTTTTTGTCGTAATCGTCAGCAATAGCACCTCCTAGAAATGTCTTAAAGTTCACTTGTTGTTCTCTAAACCCAGGTGTATAGATGTTTGTCATGTTATGGGCAATAACATCCATCCAGTTAACCGTGGATTTTTGAGTGTTCATAGCCGTAACAAATGCATCATTCATTATCGTTCTCCTTCTTACGTCTTTGTTGCTTGTTACCGGAATTGCTGTATGACAATTCTGAATATGGCAAGTTTTCTTCATCAAAACGTTGTTTCAAACTGGCAATATTATTTCTCAAGTATTGTTCTACAGCTTTATCACCCGGGATAAAGTTTGCTGAAAGACTTCCGTCTTTATTTACTTTTATAATGACAGAAACATCTTTGTCAAAATCTATTCTAAAAGGTTTATTAGTTTTCATAGATTCTGCGAGCTTATCCATTAATATAGATGAAACCTGAATGTTTTTTTGAACATTTCTGTTATTTTCAATCAATGTACCATTCAATTGATTTGCAATACTCTGCATTGACATATCAGTATTTTTAACAAGATTTGCAAAAAATATAGCATCATTGTCTGACATATTTATAGAATCATAATCTATTGTTGATGCGGAATTTATCACACCAATTAAATCTTTTGTGTTAAGCAAATTTTGAATATTTTGTGACAACAGAGATTGGCTCTCATTATGATATTTAAAGTCAGTATAATTAACATTCCCGTTAAGAGATTCAATCGGCACAACTTCATCAGCCTCTTGATGCTCTACTTTATCCGGATGTTTTTGAGAATCTTTTTGAGATGTTTTTTTGGAATCAGCTTTTTCTGTTTCTTTTACATCTTTTTGAACTTCTTCTTTAGAATCTTCTGTTTTTGATGCTGTTTTCATTTCATCATTAAAAGATTTTTCTGAAGTTTTATTTGATGTCTTTGATTGTGCTTTGGTTGAACTAATCTCTGAACTGCTTGCCAGAACTGCTGATTGTGCTGAGGTTACGTCCATTACTTGCCTCCATCTATTTCTTTTAATTGTCTGAGAATTGCAGCTTCTTCCTCTATTTTGTCTTGATTCTGTCTAAAGAATCTTGTTATACCCAATTCGGAATATTTTTTTAGTTCTGCTGCTTTTTCTTCTGCGATATAAGCTTCTCTGTTCTTTTCTTTATGCTTTTCAAGAACCTTAACTCCTTGTTCAAGTTTTACAAGAAGCGCCTTTTCTTCGTCAAGTTTTTTTTGTGCTTCGGCCCTTATTGCTTCGAGCTGTTCTGCTTTCTCCCAAAGATGTATCAAATATCTGTCATACGTTTCATACATCATAGGATCTGCAGTTCGCATATTTTGCTTTGTCGTTCTGATTTCTTCTTCGTTTTTACGAATATTTTCTTCAGCTTCATAGACAGCTTGCTGCGCCCTTTGAACAGCAATCAACTGTTCGTCTTTTTTATGAATTCTGAATTCCAGAACTTTTTGTAACCTGTACACGAAAGGCATATCACTCTACTGTATTATCACTTATTTGTCGAGTGTTATAAACATCTATATGTATGATTTAATAATTTTTATAAAATTGTCAATATTAATCTAAAATTTTCACACCGGTTCTTGCGCCTCTTTGTGTTCTCATCGTTTTGTAGCCCTTTGGA
>CACYCU010000039.1 GCA_902772945.1 uncultured bacterium
ATGATATCAACAATTTCTTATAATTCATAATTTCTCCTGGAGTTTTATAAATAATTTTCTTTTCTTCCAAAAATATTGTATAATAGTAAACATAAAAAAGCAATAATATAAATGATGTATAAAAAGTATACAACAATTTGATAATTATGGCACTAAATTCGGACTCAAAACAGGATTTGGAAGATTTCAAATCATACATAATTGCAGAAAAAAATTTTTCTGAACATACAGCAAAAGCTTATTGTTCAGATGTTTTGAGCTACATTGTCTGGTTGGATGAAAATTCATGTGAAACTGCTGATTTTTCTAAAATGAGAGATTATTTGCATTTTATACAAAAATTTAATTACAAAAAAACCACACTGGCTCGAAAAATTGCATCATTAAGAACTTTTTACAAATATTTATATAGAGAGAAAAAAATTGATACAAATCCTGCAATGAATCTTAATAATCCCAAACGTCCAAAATCACTTCCTAAATTTTTGACACCTGATGAAGTTGAACAAATTTTAAACAATACAAAAATTGAAACTCCGTCCGGATACAGAAACAGAACAATTTTAGAACTTTTATGGGCCAGCGGAATGCGTATTTCTGAACTTGCAGGACTAAATTTTGGAGATTTGAACTTAGAACAAAATGAAATCAGGGTTTTTGGTAAAGGTTCAAAAGAAAGAATTATTTTAATTACAGACAGGGCAAAAAATTATCTTGAACGCTATATAGAAAGCGCAAGAGATTTGATACCAAAAGGTTTTCCTGTTCCTGACAGAAGTGAAAATTCTCCTGTTTTTATAAATAATACAGGTTACAGATTGCAAACAAAAACAATTAGAAATGTCATAAATGAAATTGTTGAGAAAATAAATTTGCCAAAACATGTTACCCCTCACGTTTTCAGGCACAGTTTTGCAACACATTTGATAGAGAACGGTGCAGATTTGAGAGTTGTTCAGGAACTTTTGGGACACGCAAGCATCTCAAATACTCAAATTTACACTCATATTTCTACTCAACATTTAAAAGATGTTTACAATGAAGCACATCCGAGAGCATAAATTCCAAAATTTTGGCAAAAAAAATTTCCATTATAACAATGGAAATTTTTTCTGATTTTACGCCAAAGCTTCTGATACATAATCTATAACTTCATCAAACATTTGCTGAATTGGCTGTACAATATCCAGCATTGTTTCTTTTTGAATGTCTCTAATTACATCTTTAGATTTCGGCGGTTTTTGTGTAATTTCTTCAAACTTTCCGGATTCAAGCTGTTTTAACAAATCCCTTGAAAAATCCTCTGTACTCCGTAAGGAAGACAATATCGCACAATCAATCTTGAAAAGGTCTGCTGAACTCAATTCGGTATCAAGCATTCTCTCCATTTTGTCGACATCAATTATGTCATGCATAATTGCACCGGCAACTGCGTTACTGTCAGAAACAGTAACTTTCTCCAATTTTGAATCCATATTAAAAATTTACCTCCAGTTTTTATTGTCCGTAAATTCTATTTCGTCCATGACTTGAAAAAACTTTAATAAAAAAAACGATTTGTTACATTTAATTTACAATCTTTGTTTTATTCTTTGTTTATTGCAAAATAAACCTCTTTTAGGCGTTTTTTACTAATATGTGTATAAAGCTGAGTTGTGGAAACATCACTGTGCCCTAAAAGTTCCTGAACTACTCTCAAATCTGCTCCATTTTCTATCAAATGCGTTGCAAAACTGTGCCTTAAAGTATGGGGAGAAATTGTTTTGTGAAGAAGTTTTCCATGATTATGAATAAATGTGTAAACTTCTTGTCTTGTTATTTTATGACCTTTTTCATTTAACAAAAATTGTTTTGTATCCAAGTTAAACTTTTGAATAATATAATCTCTTTCCGGCAAATAATTGTTTATTGCTTCAATTGCTTTTTTTCCCAAAGGAACAATTCTGTCTTTTGAGCCTTTTCCTGTACATTGAAGATATTTTCCGTTCAAATCATAGCTTGATGTATTCAAATTTACCAATTCGGAAACTCTCAAACCGCAACCATAAAGGAGCTCTACTATAACTTTTTCAAGATTTGATAAGTTTTGATTTAATATTTCTTCTATTTCTTGAACAGAAATAACCTTTGGGAGTCTTTGCGGAACTTTTGGCTGTTCAAGAGTAAGCGTCGGATTTGTTTTTATTATTTCATTTGCACAAGCCCATTTAAAAAAAACTCTAAAAGATGCTATTTTTCGCATTATACTGGTTGGTGAATATTTTTTTTCGTGCAAGTTTCTTATATAAGTATTTATTTGATTTCTTTGAATTTTTTCCAAATCAACATCATCACAAAACGCAAAAAAATCGTTTAAATCTCTCCTATATGCATCAATAGTATTTTGTGACAAACCTTTTTCAACTTCCAAAAAGTCTAAATATTCTGATAATACTTGAATATTCATAAATAATTTATACTACATATTTTGAATAATGACAATATTATTTTGCATGTTATAATATGAACATAAATAATTTTAAATCGTTATATCATTGTAGGAGAAAGATATGAAGAAACTATTATCATTATTTGCTATATTAGTTATGTTTACAGTAAATGCTGTTTTTGCGGATGATGCACAAGAGGCTTTAAAATTCTTTAACAACTATGTTAATGCTGCAAATACATACAGTCCAACATTACCAACATACTACTCACCAAATGCAAAAATCATAAGACAAGTCGTAAAACCGGACGGAGGAACTGCAAACGCATACACCGATACTGCAACTTATGTAAAACAAATGAAAATCGGTCAAGCTACAGCAAAATTAAGAAAATACACTAATTCATATTCAAATGTAACTATCCAATCTTTAGGAAACGGACAATATAAAATCAGTTCACTAAGACAACCTAAAGGGGAAACATATAAACTTAAAACATATATGATTGTTAAAAAAATCAACGGAAATTGGAAAATTATAGAAGAATTGATGCAAACAAAGGAACAAATCTTTTTAAGATATGCTAAATAAGACTTAGATTCTTGCTTGTATCAGTTTGATATGTTGGATAAGTGCATTACGCTTAAATATTGTCATCCTGAACTTGACAAAACGAACAAACGAGGGACGAGTTTTGTGAGCTTGTCTGCCTTGTGCTGTTTCAGGATCTAAAAGTAAAATAAACATCAAATTTTAATTATTTAAATTTAAATAATAAACCTAAACTAATGAACCTTTTAACTGTCTCTACTTTTGCCAAATGTTCTCGCGAAATATCTAATTTTTCTGTAAGTTCATTTTGAGATAAATTTTTATTTTTTCTTGCTTTTTGGATATTAAAAAACGGATATTAATTGACCTTGACGGGAAAACGAATACGAAAAAGAAAAATTTGACGAAAATTTATTGGAAAAAATCTTAATAAATTGCCATTTAAAAAAACTTGTATAATAATTAAAAAATGAGCAAATTTAGATTTTTAACAGCCGGCGAAAGCCACGGAAAATGTCTTACAGCTATTATAGAAGGTGTTCCTGCGGGTTTTGAAATAAATTCTGAATTTATAAACAGTGAACTAAAACGCCGTCAAGGAGGATATGGCAGAGGCGCAAGAATGAAAATTGAATCAGATACTGTTGAAATAACATCAGGTATAAGATTCGGCAAAACTATCGGTTCTCCTATTACTCTTGTTATTCAAAATAAAGATTTTGAAAATTGGCAAAAAATTATGAGCATTTATCCGGAAGATTTTACTGATGAAAAATCTTTTACAAAATGCCGTCCTGGGCACGCAGATTACGCAGGAAGCATAAAATATAATCAAAAAGATTTAAGAAACATTTTAGAACGTTCAAGTGCCAGAAAAACAGCTATAGAAACTGCTGTAGGAGCTGTTGCAAAACAAATTCTTGAAAAATTCAATGTTAAATGGTCATCAAGGATTATACAAATTGGAAATGTAAAAGAAAATTTTGAACAAGAAATAGATAAAGCTAAAGAAATTGGCGATACACTTGGCGGAAAATTTGAAATTATATTTGAAAATCTTCCTATAGGACTTGGTTCATATGTTCATTGGGACAGAACGATAGACGGCAAAATTGCACAAACTGTAATGAGTATACCTGCAATTAAATCAGTTTCTTTTGGAAACTATAATGCGTATAAGATGTTTGGAAGCGAATATCATGACGAAATGTTTTTAGATAACGGAAAAATTGTTCGCAAAACAAACAATGCAGGCGGAGTGGAAGGCGGAATGACAAACGGTCAACCTCTTATTGTAACAGCTGTTATGAAACCTATTCCGACATTAAAAAAACCCCTATCTACTGTTGATTTATTAACAATGGAAGAAACTCAAGCACATTTTGAAAGATCAGATACATGCGCTGTTGAAGCTTGTTCTGTTGTTGCAGAAGCAAGAATTGCAACTGTTTTAGCAGATGAAATTCTTGAAAAATTCGGCGGTGACAACTTTGAAGAAATTATGAAAAGAATTTAACATAATATTTTTTTAAGTTGACAAATTTATTTTTTTCATTTATAATGAATTTGGGGTAAATGTATATTTATAAGTCTTGTCAATCGACGAGACTTTCTTTTTTGGAAATGATTATAATTTTGCAATTTTTATTTTAAAAACTTTTTCCAAATCTATACTATTCAATATCACTGTTATCAAATCATTTGGATCAATATTTTTTTCAATTTCAGGAACAATTCCCAATATTTCAACACCCGTATATTCTTCAATTAATTTTGGCATCAATTTTATATCTGCATCTTCAACTCCGTATGGATAATCGTTTATTATAATTCCATTTATATCAAAATTAAGTTCTTTTGCTCTGTTTACTGACAAAAGTACGTTGTTTATATCGGGATTCTTGGCGGAAACTACAAATAATATCGGCATATCAAGCATTTTTACAACATCTTCTTCTAAAAAATCTTTGCTTATCGGAGTGCCAAGTCCTGAAAGACCGTCAACTATCAAACATTCATTTCTGTCTTGTATTTTTTGATAATCCATTAATATTACATTTTTTTCCATTACAAGACCTTCTGCTGCAGCTGATAAAATAGGAGAAAGCTCGCTTTCTAATTGATAAGAATAATATGTTTTAATAAACGGATCTAAAAATTTTATATAAGACAAATCGTTAGAAACAACTTTCCCGTTTTTTATTGAAACACCGGTTTCAAACGGTTTATATACAGCACAAGAGTAGCCTAAACTCTGCATTGTTGCAGAAATTCCGGCAGTGATAAATATTTTATCTTTGTTTTGTTCAACACCTGTAATAAAAAGTTCTAACATAATTGCATGTTATCACAAAATTTAAATTTCTTTTTTCAAAAAGTTTTGAACATGTAGTGGTAGAAAACTTGAAAATTTTTGTAGAAAAGTTTTGTTTTATCTACAGAAAATATCCTTTTTTAATTATTTTCTACAATTTCTTTATTTTTTATACATATTTTCTACAATTTTTTGAACAATGAAAAATATAGTAAAATCAACATTTTCAAACAGTTTTCTACAAATATTTCGAGCTTATTATTACGGTTATATATATAATTATATTTAATATAATAATAAAAGTTTAAAAATCGGAAAAAGGTAAAATTTTCTTAAATTTTTATTTTATTTTTTTGTTTATAAAATATAATTATAGAAAAGGGAGTATTTTTATGAAATTTGTTGTAAAAAAAGAAGATTTGTATAACGGGATTAAAATTGTTGAAAGAGCAACTTCATTAAAGGCATTACAGCCTGTTTTGATGAATATTTTAATAGAAACAATTGATAAAAGTACAATAAAACTTGTTGCAACAGACTTGGATTATACTGTAATTGCTCAAGTTGATGCTCAAGTTGAAGAAATGGGCAAAATAACACTCCCTTCAAAAAAATTAAACGATATTGTTTCAAGACTCGGTGATAAATTAATTACCTTTGAAATGAAAGATGGAGAAAATTCCGTAAATATAACTTGTCAAAATTCTAAATTTGATATTATCGGAATATCAGCCTCTGAATTTCCTCAAGAATTTGCAAATATAAATTTTGATGAAAAAGAAGGGTTTGAAATTCAAATAAGACCGTTTGTAAAAGCGGTAAAACAAGCGGGGTTTGCTGCAGCAAGTAATGAAGCAAGCAATCTTTTATCAGGTATAGTTTGCGATATATCTTCAAATATATTGGAAATAGCATCAACAGACGGAAATCGTCTTGCTCGTGTTAGAGAAAGTATTGATAATAAAGATAACCACGCAAAACAATTGATTATTCCTTCTAAAACATTGAATGAATTTATAAAAATGAGTTCATTTATTGATGAAGAATCAGTAAAAATATATACAGAAGGTACAAAAATAATAATAAAATCAGAAAAAACAGTTACAATTTCAAGATTATTAGAAGGACAGTTCCCCAGATATAATCAATTGATACCTAAAGAAAGCCCAAAAACAGCAACAGCAAATGTGGCACAAATGATTTCTGCATTGGAACGCGTATCAATTATGGTTAATGAAAAAACAAGTATTGTAAAATTGGAATTTGGTTTAAATAATTTGAAACTTACTGCAGACACTCCTGATGCCGGAAAATCAGAAGAAAATATTGATATAGATTATTCCGGTGAAGAACTTACAATTGCATTTAATTACAAATTTGTATTGGAAGCATTAAAAAATATAGAATCAGACAACGTAAAAATTGGTTTGAATACACCTTTATCAGCAACAATGTTCAGACCTGAAAGTGAAGAAGATTTTGTTTGCTTGATTATGCCTGTACAAATCAGATAAGATATTATTTTTTATCTGATCTTTCGCGTACTGATAATTTGACAGGTGTACCGAAAAATCCGAATGCTTCACGCAATTTGTTTTCAATATAGCGTTTATAGTGATCTTTCATCAAATCAGAATTGTTAGCAAAAATAACGATATGCGGAGGTTGTACTCCTGTTTGAGTTACATACATTATCTTTAAACGTTTTCCTTTTGATGAAGCCGGAGGATTTAGCATATAAGCTTCTTTTATAATTTTATTCAAAAGACCTGTTGATATGCGTTTTGTACATTCTGTATAAACATTTTCCGCTTCTGTAAAAATTTGGTTTAAACGTTGTTTTGTAACGGCAGAAATATAGATTTTTGGTGCATATTCAAGAAACGGAATTTCATTTGCCAATTTTTTATTATATTGATTTATTGTATTTGATTTTTTATCTTCAATCAAATCCCACTTATTTATTGCTATAATAATCCCTTTTCCTGCTTCTGTAATAATAGATGCAATTTTTTTATCCTGATCAGAAATTCCTTGAGTTGCATCGATCACCAAAAGTGCAACATCACAATCTCTAATTGAACGAATTGCTCTGTCTACTGCAAATTTTTCTACACCCCAGTCAACTTTGGATTTTTTTCTTATTCCTGCAGTATCTACAATAACAAATTCTCTGTCGTTGTAAGTAATTGAACTGTCAATGCTGTCACGAGTTGTTCCGGAAACATCAGAAACAATAACACGATTTTCATTCAAAAGAGCATTAACAATAGAAGATTTGCCTGCATTTGGTCTTCCGACAATAGCAATTTTTATAGTATTATCTTCTTCTTGTTCAATATTTTGTTCAAAATCTTCCGTTACCAAATCCAAAAGGTCACCAACCCCACCCGAGCCATGAAGTGCGGAAATTCCTATAGGTTCACCAATTGCAAGTGAATAAAAATCATTTACCATTAAAAGACTTTCCGGATTGTCAGATTTGTTAACAGCCAAAAATACAGGTTTTCCTGATTGTCTTAAAATATTTGCAATATCATAATCAACAGGATTTACACCTTCTTTTCCGTCAACAATAAAAATTATTTTATCAGCTTCTTCACAAGCAATTTTTGCTTGATCAAAAATAGAAATCATAATTTCATCTTCATCACCTGGAATAATTCCGCCGGTATCTATGACAGTGAATAATTTATTTTGCCATTCAACATCAAAATAAATTCTGTCACGAGTAACCCCAGGTAAATCGTCAACGATAGAATTTCTTGTACCTATCAAACGATTTACAAATGTTGATTTTCCGACGTTTGGACGTCCTACTATTGCTACAATCGGTTTTGTCATAAATTGATTGTAACATGAAAAAAATAATTTATTTTTCTTTGTGTATTCTGTTAAACAAATGGTGTTTTTTGTGGACAGGACAAATTTTTTGAGAATTTTCAGGAGTATACATTTTTTCTCCAAACGGTCTTAATTTTGGATCTCGTTTATAATAAACCTTGTTATGTCTGCAATATTTTAATTCTTTTTTTTCCATTCTTTTTATAGTAGAAAGTTTGGATTTTTGTTCCGAATCAAGAACAGATTTAAATTCTTTTTCGTATTTATCGTTTAATCCTTCCATATAATTTTGAAGATTTTTAACGATTTTTTCTTGTTTTTTAATAGCAGAATCACTGGCATTATGTTTTTTCATATTACTAAGAACAAATTTTTCTTGTTCATATTGTTCAAATTTATCTCCTACTTCCTGCAAATATTTTTTGTCCATTGTGTCTTTGCATTTTTGTTGATCAGGTGAAAGATTCAAAACATTATACATTGTAGCACGCCTGTCATACATAAAATCCATTAATTGTGTACATTTGTTTGTATCACAATTTTGAGAACTTTGTGCAAAAGCCGAATTTGTTAATAAAATAAAAGCGATAAACAATAAAATTTTTTTCATATCCCTCTCCTTGAGAGTAATTATCACATAATATTGTTAAAAAATCAATTTCCCGCTAAAATGAATTTATGGAAGAAATGAATTTAAGAAATTATGCATATATAGGTGATGCTGTATGGGAACTTTTTGTAAGAGAAAAGACAGTAAAAAAAACAGACAATGCACAAAATCTTCATAAAATCACAACAGGTTATGTAAAAGCATCTTATCAAGCTGAATTGTTTCGATTAATGGAACCAATATTAACAGAAGAAGAAAAAGAAATAGCTCGCAGGGCAAGAAACTTACCAATACCTGTAGGCAGACGCCCAAATCAAGTTGAATACAGACAGGCAACAGCATTTGAGGCTTTGATAGGCTGGTGGTACTATTATGACAAAGATAAATTGAAGGAAATATTTAATTCTTATGAAATTTAAAGAAGAACAACTTATAGAATATTTCAAAACAAGAGGAGTTTTTATATTTAATATTTTTTTATTAATTTGTATTATAGGTTTATTACCGGTAGATAATTTTTTGTTTGATATATTTTCTCATTTTAAATTTCAATATATAATTTTTGGAACAATATTATTGTTAATATTTTTATATTTATCAATAAAAAATAAAAAATATTTAATATATTGTTTAATATTAATCTTATTAATAACGATAAATATAATTGATGTTTTTCAATATATTGGAAAAAGAGATTTTTCAACTATTACAGATATAAAAATTGGATTATATAATTTATATTCATCCAACAC
>CACYCU010000040.1 GCA_902772945.1 uncultured bacterium
ATAAGGTGCATAAAGTTCTTAGTAACAGTAATTGCTGAGAACATTGATAAAATTACACCAATTGCAAGAGTTAATGCGAAACCTTTTACAACACTTGTACCTAAGAAATAAAGTATTGTACAAGTTATAATTGTTGTCATATTGGAGTCGAAAATACTTGTAAAAGCTCTGTCAAAACCTGAATTGATAGCCGTAAACAAATTTCTTCCTGCTCTCAATTCTTCTTTTGTTCTTTCAAAAATTAAGATATTTGCATCAACAGCCATACCTACAGAAAGGATGAAACCTGCAATGCCGGCAAGAGTTAATGTAACCGGAATTGTTTTAAATAATGCAAATAAAATTAATCCGTATATTATTAATGCAATATCTGCAATAACGCCAGGAGCTCTGTAATACAAGAGCATAAACAGCATTACAAAAGAAAGCCCTATAATACCTGCTTTTTGTGATTTTGCAACGCTATCTGCGCCCAATGTAGGCCCTACGGTGTTTTCTTCTACAATTTTTGCAGGAACCGGTAATGCACCTGCATTTAGCAAGTTTACCATTCTTTCTGCTTCGTTATAAGCAAATCCGCTGTTTCCGCCGGATATTTGAGCTTTTCAGCCGTATATGGCTTCGTTTACGTTTGGAGCTGATATTAAATCTCCGTCAAAGAAGATGGCCATGGGTTTCCCAACCAGCTCTTTTGTTAAGTCTGCGAATTTTTTTGCTCCTTCAGCGTTAAATTCCAAACCGACAACCCATTGTCCTGAAGCATCTGTAGTCAAATCTGATTTTGCAAGATCACGACCGGTCAATCCTGTAGATACCCAAATAGGTGAACCGTCAGGTGCTTTGCCTTCTCTTTTGAATTCTAATTGTGCAGTTTCGCCAATAAAAGCTTTAGCTTCTTTTAAGTCGGTAACATTGGGTATTTCGATTAACAATCTTTTGTCTCCGACCTGTTGAACGACTGTTTCTGCAACGCCCAATTTGTTTACACGTTGTTCTATTGCAAATTGAAGTCTGCTCATTACTTCTGGGGTTATTTTTGCAACAGTTTCGGTTGTTTCGGCTTCCAAAATTAATCTGGAACCGCCAACCAGGTCTAAACCTAATTTTGTTGGTTTAACGAAAATCAAAATTGTTGATACTATCACAATTGCTACGATAAACCAGAACATTAAAATTTTGTTTTTCACTTTTCTATTCCTCTTACACTCTATTTTTTATTATAATATAAAATATTTTTATAACCTGTCAGGCTAATTTTACCTCGTCCAATACAGAATACAAATCCTGTTTTTGTTCTTCTGTAAGTTCAACTAAAGGTCGTCTTACAAATTCTTCAATTATCCCGATATGGCTTAATGCAGCTTTTACAGGTACCGGATTTGGTGCCATAAATAACTTTCTAAATGCAGGATAAAGCTTTTGATGCATATTTAGTGCTGCCAAAAATTCTCCTGATTTGTAATTGCGTATCATTGATTTCATTTCAGAACCAAAGATGTGTGAGGCAACAGAAACTACCCCTCTTGCTCCCAACGACATCATAGGAAGTGTAAGGCTGTCATCTCCTGAATAAATTGTAAAATCAGAAGGACAATATAATTTCATCTCAGTAACTGCATCCATGTCAGAAAAACTCTGTTTGACGGCAACAATGTTTTTATACTTTTCTGCAAGTTTTGCAACTGTTTTTGGCTGCATATTTACACCGGTTCTTCCGGGAATATTGTACAATATTATAGGAAGCTCTACACTTTCTGCAATAGCAGAAAAATGTTCAATCATACCTTCTTGTGAAGGCTTATTGTAGTATGGCACAACTGAAAGAATTGCATCTACATCTTCTTTTTGAGCCCATTTTGCAGCCATGATAGCTGTTTGTGTTGAATTTGAGCCTGCATTCATTATTACTTTGCATTTGTTTGCAACAGCTCTTTTTACTGTGCTTAATAGTTCAAATTCTTCTTCATGGCTCAATGTTGGTCCTTCGCCTGTTGTCCCTGCAACTAAAATAGCGTCAGAACCATGTTCCATTAAATATCTGGCCAATTCTTCCGCTTTGTTATAATCTATTTCTCTTTTACTGTTAAAAGGCGTTACCATTGCGGTAATAACTTCGCCTGCATCATATCTAAATGCCATAAAAATACCTCGTTCCCTTATATAAATTATAAAACAAAACAAATAAATTAACATAATATATTAAGTTTTCGAAATCTTTGCTTGCAAATATAATGTAAAAGTTTTAATATTATCAAAAAAAGGAGTTATTATGAAAAAATTTCTAGTTGGAATTTTGTTGCTATCTATGCCGTCATATTGTTTTTGCTCTACATATATAGATAAACAATTAAAAGAAACAAAAAAGAATGCAAATTATAATACAGTTAATAAGCAAATAAAACGAGATGATTACACTGCTCGTTTTTCAAATAATATTGTAGAAGTGCGAGATCCAAAACTTATAAAATTAACGGAAATCGTTCCTGTAGATGAAAAAGACTATGCAAAAAAACTTTCTAATGATGAAACTATTTATGAAAAAACAATTGTTCCTGCGCTTAACAAAAAAACTTATACCCTGGATGCAGCGCCTCAGGCTGTTGATTTTTACAAGGTATATAGGGTTGCTGAGAGGATAATAAGAGCAAACAATCTCCAACATATGAATTGGAGAATCGCAATACGAAAAACAGAAGATATAAATGCATATGCTTCCGATACAAATTTAATAGTAATAAATACAGGTTTGTATGATTCTGTGTATACAAATGAAGATGCTTTGGCTTATGTAATAGCGCATGAGATTTCTCACAATTTATTAGGTCATCAGCAAAGAAAAGTAGAGTTAATAAAAAAAATGGAAGCTTTAAAAGCCGCTGCAAAGACAAAATTTGATACTACAAGAGATGATCAAGCTTATGCAAGTCTTACGGCGACTTCAGGTGCGTTATACTATAAAATTAAACTTTACAAAGAGTATAGAATGATGGAGTATATGGCAGATGCGGAAGGTATGAATCTGATAATAAAAGCAGGCTATTCTCCGGATAAAGCTCTTTATATTCTTGATTTTTTACATTCGCTTCCGGAAGAAAAAAAGCTTCTTTTTGGTACGCATCCAATGTCTGAAGACAGAATGAAAAGTGCTCAAGAAAATATTTATTATGCAAGTCCAATGTGGGCCGAAGAAGGTAAATACAATATATTTAACAGCGAAGTGTTACCTTGTAAAAAATCTTCAGATCATGTTTCTATTGTCATAAGCAAAGATGATAAAATTTTAAATCATTATTCTCCTGAAACATTGGAACAGAAATTAACAAGGCTTGCTTATGTAAGTTATACAAAAGGAGATATGAAAAATGCTGTTAAATATTTTGAAAAGTTAACTGAAATTTCGAATGATTTTGTTCCGTATCTTTATCTTTCATATGCAAATGAGTATTTATATAAACAAAATAACACAAGTTCATATCTGAAAAAATCGATAGAAGCAATAAAAAAGGCGAAACAGATAAATTCTTCTGATAAATACGTCGTAGAACAATTAAATGAATTGGACAGTTTATAGTTGCATTATTTTTATTTTTGATAGTATAATGTGTTTGTATTCCCAGATCGTCTAGCGGCAGGACTGATGACTCTGGATCATCCAACGGTGGTTCGAATCCATCTCTGGGAATTTTATTTGGGAGAGTGTATGATCAAAGATAAATTGAAAGTTTTTATTGAAAACAAGTATGTAACTAATTTTATACTTGCAGTCATTGTATACAATTCAATTGCTTTAGGACTTTTAACTTATCCAAAATTGTGTGATATATGCGGTAATTTCTTACAAATATCTTGCGATGTCTGTGTAATAATATTTACAATAGAAATTGCTATAAAATTGTATGTATACGGAAAAAGCTTTTTTAAAGATGGTTGGAATAATTTTGATTTTATCTTAATTGCTATGTCATGGATTCCAACAGGCGGCGTGTTCTCGTCATTCCGAGTATTTAGAGTTCTTAGAGCTCTAAGAGCATTGAGACTTGTTACTCGTTTGCAAAAACTCAGACTAATTGTTCAAGCAATAATTGAATCAATTCCTAATGTCTTATGGGCTTGTCTTTTATTGCTTTTAATATTCTATATATTCTCAATTATGGGAACAACAATGTATGGAGAAGAATTCTCTGATTATTTTGGAACTATCGGCAAAAGTATGATTACTCTTTTTCAAATGGTCACGCTGGATGATTGGGCTGCCGGAGTTGCAAGACCTATTTGCTCAATACATCCGTTTGGCTGGATTTATTTCGTATCTTTTATTTTGATTTCATCTTTTGTTGTTATGAATGTAATTGTAGGTGTTATTGTTAATGCTATAGGTGAAATCAGTGAAAAAAGTAAACTTATGCGTGAACGTAAAAATAGAAAGCTCAAAACTGATTTGGAAAGAGAACTTTCAAAATTAAAACGACAAATTGCAAAAGTCGAATTGTTAATGTCTGATGTTAATACAGAAGCATCTGATAAATAGTTTTTTCCGGAACTATTTTTGACAAACAATCTTCAATTCTTGCATTAATTGTGTCTTCAACTACGGGATTGCTGTTTATATTGCTGTCATAGCTTTTTACTCTTGCTATTCCGTAATCCGTAATCGCATATTTTTCATATTTAAAGTCATCAACTTTTTTGCGGCTAAATGTAATTCTTTCTAAAAATTTTTCACCTTCAATTTCCAGCATCATTCTGCTCTGTCCGTTGTAAACTGGCTTAAAGGTTACAGCTTCTCCGTGTTTAGAATTTGCAATAAAGTGAGGTTCAGACATATAGCTCTTACCCTTTTTTATGTCTGTCCAAGTTTGTTCTATTAGTTCACTGCCTCTTTTAAGTAAAGATTTTGATCTGGCCGTTAATTTACTGTCTATGGCTAATATCGGCGGTAAATATGAGGCTTTAAATGAAGGTTGATTTTGGTATCTGTTGTAGTAGTTATTTGAGATTATAGGTTGCATATTTAACTCCTTTATAATTAATATAAAACTGAAAAAAAATAAATTTGCTATTTACATAACTTTATTTAAAACTTGCCGTAATTAAGATTTACTTGTAGCATGTTTCTATAGGAAAAGGAGAGTTAAATGATTAGAAAAATTTTTAAGGGATTGTTATCGGTACTAACTGTCATTTCTTTTGCAGTGCCGGTATTTGCTTATCCGGATGTATCACCAAATCATTGGGCTGCCAAGGAAATTGAGATTTTAACGGAAAAAGGTGTTATCGTCGGTTATCCGGACGGAACTTTCCAACCGGATGAAAATGTAACTCGTGCTGAATTTGCTTCAATGGCTATAAAAGCTTTAGGACAAGAACATACAACAGTTGCTCAGCCGGTTTATTTTACGGATATTGATCCTAGTTTTTGGGCTTATGATGCGATTCAAAAAGCATTATTTTTCGATTTAATATCTTGCCCGCCGGAGGGACAACCTTTCAGACCAGATGATTCTGTATCAAGATCAGAGTCAATTTCGGTTGCTGTAAATGCTCTTACAACTGAGCAGATAAGCTCATCTAAAGCAAGAGAAGTTTTAAAAGCAAGATATATGGATACTGACGTTGTACCTGAATGGTTTATAGTACCTGCTGGAAAAGCCGCAATTTTGGATATGCTTGTCACGATGCCTTCTGCATCAAAGTTGATAGAAGCTGACAGAGCAGCTACACGTGCCGAAGTTGCCGCAATTTTGTATGAAATGATGGAACAAGCTAAACTTAATCCAAATGCTAAATTAGCAGAGGCAATGCGAAAGAAAACAGGGGATGGATACGTAGTTGATAGTGCATATGTACAAGGCAGTATCGGAACAATTCCAGCCGGAGCTATTGTACCTATAAAATTAACAAAATATGCAAGTTCTCAGACTTCAACTGCCGGTGAAATATATACAGCTGTTGCACCTCAAAATTATGTTACAAAAGATAAATATATACTTGTAAGGCAAGGTGCAGCATTGAAAGGACAGTTGTTAGATGTAAGAAAAGGTAAATGGTTTGTCAGAAACGGAGTGCTTGTTCTCGACAATTCAATTATAACAACTGTAAATGATCAAACAATCGGTTTTAACGGAATGAGTGAAATCAAAAAGGACAGAAATTGGTTTATGAAGATTGTCAGGGCAACTTTGAAAGGTGAAAAATTAGAAGCAAATCCTGATAATACACTTTATCTGAAACTTTTAAAACCGATAAAAGTTGATTTGACAAACGGATGGATTCTTGAATAACAAAAAAGCGAGATTTAATCTCGCTTTTTTGTATTAAAAATTTTTTTTATTTTTTAAATGTTCAGTATAAATCCGCCTTTATCTGCATTTTCGAGTTTTTCACCTTCAATTTTTGCTCTTAGATTTTTAATATATTTGTATACATAATCTCTCGGTAAATCAAGCAATGCTGCTAAATCTTTTGCATATACAATTTTACCTTTGTTTTGAGCAAAGTAATCAAAAACTTTTTGTTCTCTGTCGGTTAAGGCTTTTTTGAATACAACTCTAACTTCATCTCTTAAAGATTCGCTAGCCTTAGGAGCTTTTGTAGTTTTTGCAGCAGGCTTAACTTTTTTAGGAGCTGTTTTCTTTTCTGCTTTTGGCTTTTCTGTTTTAACAATTTTTTCTTCTTTTTGAATTCTGCTTACTGAAAATGGTGTCGGGGCAATTTGTTGTTCTCTTTCAAAAGCTCTCTCCGCAATAGAACTCAATCTTTCTGCGTGGTCTTTTTTATATGCAGGTTCTTCAGAGACAACGGGTTTCCCTTGAAGAACTATATCAATCAAGTCATTGGTCGGCTTTGATTGTTCTAATTTTTTCCCTAATCTGGCAGCATACTCTTCTAAAGTTATTTTTTCTAATGAGCTTCTCCATTGTTTAATCTCTTCCTTGCTCAAATATTCCGACATTCATTAATCTCCTTAAATCTTCTCTACATTTCTAATCTATCATAAATCATGCTTTATGGCGCAAAATGTTTCATAACGTAAATTTTTGTTTATTTTGTAACAATTTTGAGAACTAATATAATATTCCGGAATCAAGTATTTTTTGAACTTCACTATTCATTATGCTGTGTATGTCTTTTATTGACTTGGTTCCGTCAATACTTTTAAAATTGTATTCCGACTTCATTATATTATATTGTTCAAGACATTTTTTCTGATATATTTCAAAGCTTTTATAAAAATCTGTTGAAAAGCCGATATCTCTGCCGCTTTCATAATAGTTTAGTCCTGTTGTTCCTATTATTCTTTTTAATAAAACATCTACAGGCATATCAAGATAAAAAACCAAATCAGGTTCAGGTGCATAATCATAAAGGTTTTTTACCCATTCAATATCTTGTCCTCTTACAACATCTCTTGCTAGTGCAGTATAGTAATATCTGTCTAAAAGTACAATAAATCCTGATTTTAATGCAGGTATAATTTGGTTTTCCAATCTGTCTGCAAAATCTGCAGCATACAATAAACTAAAAGTTGTAGCGTTTAGTAAATTTCTTTCTTTTGCATCATCAATAACATCAGCAATAAGGCGTGATGTCTTCCATTCCGAAACCATAACACCGTATGATTGGTCTTGAATGGACTTTTTTAATAATTCCAACTGGGTCGATTTGCCGGAGCCGTCTGTTCCTTCAATAACAACTAGTAAACCTTCATATCCGTGTTTTGTTTTATATTTTTTCATTCAAGTCTACTCCTTTGATTGAAAGAACATCTTTAAGCATATTCCTTATCTTAACTTGTTTTGAGTGAATAGAATCCATTGCATCAAGCTTTATTATACCAAATTCTTTAACCATTTTCTTATATTCCTTTGTAACTCGACCTTGAAATATTAAATAGCTTTCATATGGATCATTGCTTAGTTTTAAGTCCATTCCGGCTTCATAAAATTTGGGAGCTCTGTTTGCGCAGATTCTATCCATTGCATCTTTGGGCTCAATGTCAAAGTAAATTGAGAGGTCAGGTTTTATCGCAAAACTGTATACTTCACGCACCCAATTGGGGTCGACTCCTCTTGCAACATCTCTCGCAAATGCTGTATATGCATATCTATCAGCCAAAACGATAAATCCGGCCTTTAGGGCAGGGGCTATGACCTGTTTTAATCTGTCGGCGAAATCGACAGCGTGCAAAAGTGAAAATGTTCTTGGTGATAGCATATTTTTCTTTTTTGCTAATTTAGTTGTCTGGCTTATTAATTCTGAAGAATTCCATTCGGTAAATATAACGTCTTGTCCGATGGATTTTAGCCAATCTCGCAAAAGTGTAAGTTGTGTAGATTTCCCGGAACCGTCAATTCCTTCTACGCACACCAATGTCCCTTTATAATTATGGTTTTCATTTAATCTGGACAAATTTATACTCCTTTTTCTTCTAAAAGTTTGATATTAATTTTACCGAATTTAGCTGATAAATTGTCTACTAAATGTATAAAATACAATTCTGGTTCTAAATCTTTTTGATCAAGGTCTATGTTTGCTCCCCAATCGCTTCTCCCGTGATGTGCCGCAATCATTTTGGCAATTTCATTAAATCCGTTTGCCATACAGATTGTAAATCCGTATTGAGAATGAGTAAGCCATATTTTTCTGAAATTTTCATCATAATCAATTAAACCGGTAGTCGTATCAATTGTGTATTCAAATATTTTTCCTATATCATGCAGCATACAGGCTGCAAGAATGTTATCGGAATTAAATTTATAATCTGAAATTGCCATATTCTCTTTAGCGTATTTCAAACATTCAAGAGTGTGAACCATCAACCCGCCAATGTAGTTGTGGTGCATTAATTTTGCAGCAGGTGCAACTTTGATTCTCTCTTTGTGTTCCAGAAACAATTTTGTTAAAAACTGATTAAGTTTTTCATCCTGAATATTATTTATATTATCGAGAAGTTGTTTGTAAACTTTTTCTCTTTCATTTTCTTCAAGTCCCATTTTAGCTTCTTTGACAAGTGCAAGAGTTGAAACAAGACAATTGTTATATTTTTCGTTAAAAGATGCGGTAATTATTCTTACTATATTTCCTGTTCTAAATATTTTGCTGTCAAATCGATTTAGGGTTTCTTCCCAAAGTATGCAATTCAATATAGAATCATCACTGAGGTCTTTTAATTGTAATTTCCCCATTTTTGTTCCTGCTTTTGTGTCGCCTATTGAGAATGTAATAACTTCATAATCTGTATCTGTGCTAAACATTATTTCCTCGTATTAATTTTTATTTCTGTCGATAATTTTTCCGCCGTCACCCCAAACAAATGAGGATCTGATTTCTTGTCCTACTTTTTCTATTAAGTGGTCTGCATTTTGTTTTCTTAGCTCATTAAATTTTTTACATCCGGATTGCATTTCATTCATAAATTCATCGGCAAAAGCTCCGGATTGAATGTCTTTAAGCAAATTTTTCATTGCTTGACGAGATTGTTCTCCAATAACTTTTGGGCCTCTAGTCATATCTCCGTATTCGGCTGTATTAGATATTGAATATCTCATATCAGCTAAACCACCCTGATTAATAAGATCTACAAGTAATTTCATCTCGTGTAAAACTTCAAAATATGCCATATAAGGTGAATAACCGGCTTCAACCAGAACTTCAAAACCTGTTTTAATTAATGCGGAAACGCCACCGCAGATTACGGCTTGTTCTCCAAAAAGGTCAGTTTCTGTTTCTTCTTTGAATGTTGTTTCAATAATGCCTGCTCTACCTGCACCTATCGCTGAGGCGTATGACAACGCTATGTCTTTTGAGTCTCCTGAAGGGTCTTGGTACACGGCTATTAAAGAGGGAACACCTCTTCCTATTTCATATTCACTTCTGACTGTATGACCAGGCCCTTTTGGCGCTACCATAATTACATTTATGTCTTTTGGAGCAATAATCTTTTTGTAATGGATATTAAAACCGTGAGAAAACATTAAATATTGTCCAGCTCTCATATTTGGTTTTATTTGTTCTTCAAAAACTTTTGCCTGAAGTTCGTCAGGAATAAGTATTTGAACAATATCAGCATATTTTACGGCATCCTCTATTGTCATAGTTCTAAAACCATACTGTTTTGCTTTTTTATCGGAGTTTCCGCCGAGACGCAGCCCAAGTACCACATCACATCCGGAATCTTTTAAATTCATAGATTGTCCGTATCCCTGAGAACCAAAACCTATTACTGCAATTTTTTTTGTTTTTATTAAATCTTTATTAATATCTTTATCAAGTATTATTTCTAAATTATTCATATCCCGACCTCGCTATAAACAAACTTTATCACAAACATATTTTATGATTAACATTAAGTTACAATTAGTAAATTATTTATATTCATCTGTTTTATAAAATCTGATGATAAATGCAGTACCTTCAAGACAATTTAACAACAGTATTAATTACGACAAAAAAATAGCTTTTACAGGAAGAAACTGGAATAAGGCATATAATGCATGCTGCGACAGCTTTGAATATTCTGATTGTATGAAGTTTACCAAAAAGATATTTAATTATGCTCCGAAAAATTCTGAGGCTGTCGATGTATATAAAGGCCCAAAGAATATGGATGCCGGTTTGTCAACGGAAGCATTAAAAGATGTAGGCGGCGGATACTTAAAAGCTGACTGTATGACACCACTTAGTACAACGGGAGTAAGGACTTGTGCTGTACTTAATGCTGTTGATGAGGAAACTTGTGAACATATTCTTTATCATGTTCATGATGAAACTCCGACTCATAAAATAGAACAGTTTTTACGAAAATTTTTACCGAATTTTAATAAAGTAAATATAGTCGGCGGAGATCAGTTTAAAACTGTAAATACTATGAAGAAAATATTAAATGCAGTGGAAAATATTAACCCTTATGCAGAAAAAATTTTTTATCATACGACAACGGATAACCCGGAAGTTGTTGCTTACTGTGGGGATATTTATTATATGAAAGGCAAGCAGGGGAATGTATCGTTTATCCAAAAAGATGATTATTGGTATTAAGATGAAACTTCTCCAAATTGGAATAATTGCAGAGCTTGCTCAGGCTGCTTTATTTGCTTATAAAAGTCCTTGATTAATACACATTGAGTTTGTATGCAGTTTAATTTTCTTTTATGGAGATAAGTTTCCATATCGTCAGCATAATTTGTATATTGTCTGTGCCTTAAAAATACGCAGTATTTTGATTTTCTTGTTTTAATTTGTGATATTGCAAAATTTAAAATTTCATCATAAGGAATCTTGTAAGCATCATTTAGTGACATGTCAACAATAAAATTAAAATTGTCGCTTGTTGTAATTGAAACATATGCAATAATTTTTTGATTATCAGCTTCCAATACATACCTGTTTTTGTAGAAATTTGTAAAACCGGCAAGTGTTGGTTCAAGATATTCTGTTTTGATTCTTTCAAGAGATGGCTTATATAGATTCTTAAGTTCTGCATTGTATAATTTTGCAATTTGTTTAGCATCAGAATTTTGGCAATATCTGAACGGGGCTTTTTTATTTGTCTCAGGTGTAAAATTATCAAGTTTCCATAGGTTTTCATAGCTGCAATGTCTGAACCCGCATCCGTTTGAAAACAAGTCCAACATCTCGTCATGAGATTGATCAACCAGAACTCTAAATGATACGGCACCTTTTGCACCATATCTGGCTATGACAAATTCCACTAACTGTTTGCCTATATCGTATAAGTTTTGTTTAAAAACAAGTCTTGTAATATTGATTTTGTAAGGGTTTCCAGATGTTGGAACAACAGTGATTAATCCTAAAATTTCTTTATTTTCAAGAAGAATATATGATTCAGGCAAAAATTTGTACTTTAAAGGAAGTACTGCATGGATTGAATAAAAAGCTTCTGTAAGTATTGCTCTTGAAAACTTTTCGTCACTTCCAAGGTATGCGATCATTTTTTTTAATTTAGGTGCATCAAAACAATTTAAACGTCTTATTATTGTCATAACCCGATTATATATCTTATTAAATTTCTTTTCAAGTTTGTGTTAATATAAAAATATGAAAACAGCCGTAATACAAAATGATAAAATTGTCATAAAAGATGCTGATAATCTCGAACTGAATGATAAGAATGGTGCAATTGTTAAAGTTTTAGGATGCGGATTATGCGGTTCTGATATTGTAAAATTTATTCACAAGATATCAAAAGACGGTACTGTTTTGGGACACGAAATTGTAGCAGAAATTATAGATATAAATTCTAAAACAAAATTTAAAAGAGGCGATATAATCGTAACTTCGCATCACATCCCTTGTGGAAATTGTGTCTATTGCAAACACGGAAATGTTTCTATGTGTGAACATTTTAAATCTACAAATATTAGGCCGGGTGGTTTCTCTGAATATGTATATTTGACTGAAGAACATCTTGAGAATGTTGCACATTTAAAACCTGAGAATTTATCAAATATTGAAGCTTCGTTTTATGAGCCGTTAGGCTGTATTGTGAGAGCAGTGAAACGTGCGAATTTGTTGCGTAATGATAAAGTTCTTGTTGTTGGCTTGGGAACAATCGGTCTTTTAACATCTCAAGCACTTAAGGCATACGGAGCAGATGTTACAGGTTGTGATTTGTTGGAAGATAGAATATCACTTGCGAAAAATTTTGGAATAAACTCTGTTAAAGATGTTGAAGGCTTGTTTGATGCAATATTTA
>CACYCU010000041.1 GCA_902772945.1 uncultured bacterium
AATACATTAGTATACGACAATTTGGTTAAAATGCTTTACACTACACACCCATATAAAAGAAAAGTCATAGGCTCTGCAGAAATCGTAAACACTATTCACAGGGATAAAATTTTAGAGTACTATAACAAATACTATAGTCCTTCAAACATGATAACTGTAATTGTTGGGGATGTTAATTCTCAAGCAGCTATTGAAAAAATAAAAAAAGAATTCAACGCAGAATATAAAAAACCTATCAAAAACATTTTTCCAAAAGAAAAAAAACTTACATCCCAATCAAAAAATGTCGATTATTTTGATACTCAAACAGGCTATATGCTTATTGGGTTTAGAGGAGTAAAAATAAATGACAAAGATTCATACGCACTTGATTTGCTTGCAACTATTATAGGTGAAGGTAAATCTTCTATATTTTACAGAAACATAAAGGAAAATAAGCAGCTGGCCAATTCAATAGCTGCCACAAATTCAGGATTTAGAGATGACGGAATATTTTATATTTCTTCTAACTTTGAACCAAATAAATGCAAAAAATTACAAGATGCAATTTTTGAGGAAATAAAAAATATCCAAAAAAACGGAGTTACTACCGAACAACTAAATTTGGCAAAAAATATTATTGAAAGAGATACCTATTATGAAAGAGAATCGATATCAAATATCGCAGGAGAAATAGGATATACATACGTAACTACGGATGGGGTGAAATTCTACGAAGACTATTTGTCTAATATAAAGAAAGTAACAACATCAGACATTAAACAAGTGGCCAATAAATATCTAGGGATAGAAAGAAGTGCTGTTTCAATAGTTTTGCCGGAGAATTCAAATGAAGAAATTGAAGTCTCTAATAAAATTACAAATACTCAGGCAAAATTAATAAGTGCTAATAAAACGACTCAAAAATACGAATTGGCTAACGGAGCAACTCTGCTTTTAACTCCGAACATATCAAATGATATTGTAGCAATAAGTATATTCGCAAAAGGCGGAGAATTTATTGAAGAAATTCCCGGGACAGCAAAACTTACAGCCTCAGTAATCACAAAAGGTTCTAAAAAATATACATCCGAAGAATTTTCAAAAGTAATTGAAGATAACGGAATTAAACTTATTCCTTCCGTAAAAACCGATAGCTTTGCAATATCAGTTTTAACAAAAAAAAATGAATATAAAAAAACATTGGAAATTCTAAACGAAGTGATAAATAATGCTACACTTTCCGATTATGAGGTAGAAAAATCAAAAAGAGATATTCTTAACTCAATAAAAAGAAGTAAAGATGTCCCAATTAACATAGCGGCAGATAATTTTAAATCGTTAATTTTTGAAGGTTCTCCATATTCAAATTCGAATAAAAAACTTGAAACAACATTGCCTAAAATAAATCAATCTGATGTTAGAAATTATTATAACAAAATTTTTGAACCTAAAAATATAGTAGTTTCAATAAACGGCAACGTTAATCAAGAAGAAACAATAAATGAGATTACGAATTTATTTAGACAAAAAAACGGAACAGCTTTTGATTATTCAAAATATTCTATTCCGCAATTAACAAGCCATAAAAAATCTGTTTCATGCGTAAAAGATTTGAAAACAGATTGGATTATAATAGGATGGCAAGCTGCAGGGGCATTAAATTTAAAAGATTATGCCACATTACAAGTTATAGATTCAATTTTGGGAACAGGGATGAGTTCAAGACTGTTTAAAAACATAAGAGACAAAGACGGATTGGCATATCAAATAGGTTCTCAATATACACCAACACAACTAAAAGGCTCATTTATCGTATATATTGGAACGAACCCTGAAAACAAAGACTACGCAACACAAAGACTTAAAGAAGAAGTATTTAAGCTTAAAACAGAATTTGTAAGTTCAAAAGAATTGCAAGAAGCAAAGGACAAGTTACTTGGTAATTATATAATCAGCCAAGAAACTAATCTGGACAAAGCATCAACTTTAGGATGGTTTGAAGCTTCAGGCAGGGGCTACCAATTTGATAACAACTATACAAATCTTATCAACTCGGTAACAGACTCTGATATTATAGAAACCGCAAATAAATATTTTACAGAAAATTATGTACTTTCAGTGGTTGTACCTAAACAATAGCTAAAGTTTTTCCGGCTATATCTTTTGCAATTTCTCTTGCTGACAATAGCTGTAAATCAATACCTTCCTTATCCATTAGCTCACCGCCGATTCTGTTGATATGATTTTGCGGATACGGATATCTTACATTATATACGGTATCAACACCGTTGACATTAACCGGATATTGGATAATTTTCTTATGAGATGCATACATATATTGTGGTCTTTGCGGCAAGATTTTATATATTATTCCTTTTGCATTGTCTGCTATCATTATACTTGCACTTTTTCCTCCGGGAATAGAACCGCAAAACGATTGAATACCATTAATTTTTAAATTCATATTTAAACTCCTTTGCTTTTATATAAAAAACGTAAATAAAAAAATTTGCTATTCCAAATATGTAAAATTTTACCAATTACTTCTTGTCAACACAGGTTTCGCTTTTCTGTCATACATCTGATTCTTGTACCAAGCTCCTTTGAATGATTTATCATCATTATACATATATTGCATATCGTGTGACATAAAATATATTGCACTTACTAATTTCCCATTTGACCTGTATTGCTTTGACATATAAGGAAAGTTTGGATAATTGTCAGAAAACTTATCTACATATCTGAGTTTTCCCATTGCATCATAATATAAAACAGTCTTTAAATCGCGCTTGTACTGAATCGCATAACTAATCAATATATTTTTTCTGTAAAATCCGCACAAATTCTCATCATCTGTTTCTTTTACCCCATTCGAAACTAGCATATAATGACGTTTGTGCTCTTTATCTTTTAAAAAATCTTTATACTCATTCCTAAATTCTTTTTTATTATACTTATAAACAGTGTCATCCCCAAAAAGCTCTGTTTGATATTTTATAATCGCCGCGTCACGATCCAACTGATTTATATTAATCCAATCAAATACAATTTCTGCAGCGATAGTTACAGGATTTTCATTTATCACACCTTGAGCTAAATCAGCACCCAGTGAAACTTTGCCTATCATAACTACAAATAAAATTATCAAAAATTTCTTCATCTATCACACCCCTGCAATATTATAATACTATGAAAAATTTTTTACAACAGTCTTGACAGTGAAACCTTTGTAGCACAAAAGTTTTCGTTAATTTAAAAATGAAATTTTACAAAATGTTACAAAAAATTTTTAAAAATTTTTGATATTTTCTTGACGTGAAAGTTTGATGTATTATGATTTAAGAACATGTTAAATTAAGTTAGGTGTACTATGCCTAAATTTAATTAGCAAAAAAATTCATTTTATTGAAACCCAGTAAAATGAAAGGTTTACAGCCTTAAGTTAGATTTTTAATTGTAATTCATATAAGCCCCCAAAAATTTAAGGTGGTTTTGAGAATAAAAACAATTTTGGTACTTACACGACATAGACGAGGTGAATTAATGTCTAACACAAAATACGCAGAAAGAGTAACACCAATGGGTATTCCTCATACTCGTTTGGATGATTTACCGGACCTTATTGAAGTGCAGAAAAAATCTTTTGAATGGTTTTTAAAAGAAGGTTTGAAAGAAGAATTACTTTCATTCTCCCCTATTAAAGACTATACAGGCAGATTAGAACTACACTTCTTACCAAATTATACTTTCGATAACGCAAAGTATACTATTGAAGAAGCAAGAATCCATGACGCAACTTATGCAAAACAATTGCGCGTAATGGTGAGATTAGTTAACCGTGATTCAGGTGAAATCAAGGAACAAGAAGTTTACATAGGTGATATTCCGACAATGACTGACAAAGGTACATTCATTGTTAACGGTGCTGAGCGTGTAATCGTTTCTCAGATTGTTCGTTCACCGGGTGTATATTTCAAACGTGAAATATCTCCTGCAGGTAAACGTTTATACAATGCGACCATGATTCCTAACCGTGGAGCTTGGTTGAAAATAGAAACAGATTCAAATGATGTTATCTATGTAAAAATTGATAAAAACAGAAAAATATTAGCTACAACACTGTTGAAAGCTATGGGTATTACAGTTGGTGAAATGGAATCTTTATTCACACACTTTGAATTTTTGAAAAAAACTTTGGATAAAGATACAGCCGAAACAACTGATGATGCTCTAATTGAAGTTTACAAAAAACTAAGACCTGGCGATCCTGCATCTGCTGCAGGCGGACGTTCTATATTGGAGGCTCGTTTCTTTGACGAAAAGAAATACGATATAGGTCGTGTCGGTCGTTATAAATTGAACAAAAAGTTAAACTTGAATATTCCTAAGAATCAAAGAACATTAACGGTTCAAGATATCGTTGCATCAATTGAGTATTTGATTAATTTGACATACGATGAAGGTACTGTTGATGATATCGACCACTTAGGAAACAGAAGAATCAGATCAGTTGGTGAATTACTACAAAACCAATTCAGAGTAGGTCTTTCAAGAATTGAAAGAATAGTAAAAGAGAGAATGACCTTACAAGATTCTGAAACATTGACACCATTAAATCTTTTAAATACAAAACCATTGGTTGCATCTTTAAAAGAATTCTTTGGTTCTTCACAGTTGTCTCAGTTTATGGACCAAATCAACCCATTGGCTGAATTGACTCACAAAAGACGTATTTCAGCTTTGGGACCTGGCGGTTTGATGAGAGAACGTGCAGGTTTTGCGGTTCGTGATATCCACCCGTCTCACTAT
>CACYCU010000042.1 GCA_902772945.1 uncultured bacterium
AGAGTTATACAAGCTGCTAATCATATCAGGTCTTATAAGATCATCATTATCCAAAAACGCTATATATTTCCCTCTTGCAGCAGCAATCGCCGTGTTTCTGGAATCTGCAACACCGCCATTTTCTTTTTGAATTGCTACTATATTTTCATAATTTTTGTCATACCAATCAATAACTTTTTGTGTATCATCAGTACTTCCGTCATTAACAATTATTATTTCCAGATTTGCGAAATCTGACGCCAAAGCACTATCAATACTCCTTGCAATATAATCTTTTGAGTTATACGCAGGAATAATCAGTGATACTTCAGGTTTTTCGTATTTTCTTATACCCAAAACCGCAGGCTTGGATTCTGCAATTATTAATCTGCCATCAGGCGTGTTGACAAATGCTTTTACAACAAACTTTGTACTTCCTTTAAATTCCGTTAATTCAAGATAATGCCTCAAACCGTCATCCGTTTCAAAAACAGGAATGTTTGAACCGTATGTATATACCATAAATCCGTCAGCATCACCTTGAAAATTCCATGATAAAAAGAAGTTGAAATTAAATGATTTGTATATCGTAACACTTTTAAAAATATTTTTTGGCGGAAGATAAGCCTGTGAAGATGCCAAAAATTCTCTGCCTTCATCATTTTTTTTATAAGGTTTAATTTTATATTCCATGTTTTCAACATAATCTGCTGTTATATATTCTTTTTCAGAATTTTTACAGCCTGCAAAACCGGATTCGTTTTTATAAAGTCTATATCCTTGAGCATCTTTAAATTTGCTGTAAAAGAATTTTATTTTTTCCCCGTCTTCAATTCGGCTTACTATATCTATATTGTCAAAATTAAATTGTCTTTTGGAAGATTCATCAATAACTTTTCCGTCCTTTATAGCCTGAACAAAACATTCACCTTCGCCATAAGGTATTAAAGATAACCGAATCTGCAAAGCATCATATACTCTTGCACATTCATAATATGTATCATCTTTTTTATAGAAAACTTTATAATAATCTGCTTTTTTGTCAGCCCATTTTATAATTAATTTTGATTCTTTAATTTCTATTCCTAAATCCATAATTTTCTCCTAATTTATTATAACAAATTTTCAAATATGTTCAATAGATAACAGATTTGTTGAAATTCTATAATGAAAATTTATTCAACTTGACTTATTCAAAAAAATCCTTAAAACATTTATAATTCATACGAAAGTATGAGCACGGAAGGTATTAATTACGGTATAGTAGGAATATTATGTTAAACGGGATTTTTCAAAGACCATATTTAGCAAAAGATACAAAAAGCCTTGTTAAAAGAAAACAAGACAATGAAAACACACCCCAAACCCAACGGGAACAAGAAGCTGATCAAAATTCAAAAAGTAAAGGCTTGCAATATACAGACAACACGTCATACAAGGAAGAACAACAAGTTGACTGGCGTCAAATGCGTTCTCAAATTCAGGCACAAGCAAGACAAACTACTCAAACCCAAATTGCTCCGACAAAAGATCTCTCAGGCAGAAGCTCTGTTATAAATATTGCACAAATTATCAAAGATTTTAGAAATACTGTAAGTGCAATAGGAACACCCGACAATCTGAAAGAAGAGGTCGAAGGCTATTTATCTCTGGTTGAAAAACAAGTTCAAAAAGACGACACTAACGTAAGACTTGTTAAATCAAATTTAAAAAATGCCTCCTCAATCCTTGATGGCTATATTTCAGAAACTCTGAACAAAGATTCCAAAGTTGTTGAAAACTGGATTGATGCACTGTTTTTACAACAGATTGATTTTAAATATAACGAAGAAGAAATAAATCCTCAATTTTTAGTAAAATTTCCGGAAGGAAGTACTCAAGAAGAAAACAAAGTTGAGGAAAAAACTATAGTTCAAGAAACTATTACCGAACCAATTCAACAAGAAATTGAAACTAAATCCAAAGTTGTTGCATTTGTTCCGCAAGATAAAGAATTAAAATCCCTGTTTATACAATCTAAAAAACTTGCATATGCTCATGAGCCGGAAAAAGCAATTATGAACTTTAGAAAAGCCATAGAACGTGCAGACGAAATCGGTGATATTGAAACAAAATCAAAAATTTTCTACGAAGTAGGAAAAATCTATGATGACCATTCTTTCTTTGCCGAAGCTTTAAAAAGTTACAATCAATCAATCCAAAATACAAAAGATAATAACGTAAAAACAAAAGCACATTATTCAATGGCACAGATTTATGATGATGTAAATCAAATCAAGCCTGCACTTGATCATTATTTCAATTCAATATCTTATGCCGGTGAAGCCGAAAATCTTGCAGCCCAATCAACTTCATTAACAAAAATGGGTAATATATTTACTGACATGTATGATAACAACGCTTTTGAATATTTTTCAGTAGCGGATGATTTGGCATCTCAAACAAAAAATGAACGAGTAAAAGGGTTTGTATCAGCAAGCACAGGCAATGCATATGAAGCTTTTGGCGATTCACAAAAAGCACTAAAATCATACTCAAATGCCGTAAAACATTATGTTGATGCCGAAGCTCCGTTAAAAGTTGCACAAAATTATACAAAAGCTGCTGATATAATGGTAGAATTCAGCAATGTATCAAAAGCTAAAGGTTTGCTTGCTAAAGCTCAAAACTACGCAAGACAAACCGATGATATAAATTTAATGAACGAAATTAATCAAAAATTAGATAGCCTTGGATTACTCGGCTAATCTTGAATAATTTCTATCTCGTTTCCGTCAGGATCTTTTATAAAAGCTATTGTTGAACCTGCCTCTTCCATATAAAAGGGCTCACAAGTATATTCACAGCCAAAAGATTTTAATTTTTCGCCAAATTCATCCATAGAATTTACACCAAACGCCAAATGTCCAAAAGCATCTCCGTTTTTATAACCATCTTCGGGGGTTTCAAAATTTGCTGTTAATTCTATTTGAGTTTGACCATCTTGGTCACTTAAAAAATATAATACACAATCATCTAACGTAATCGTTCTTACCAAATTCATATCGAATAATTTTGTATAAAAATCCATAGATTTATCAACATCTTTAACTCTAATCATTACATGTAAAAATTTCATCTTTCCTCCTGATCCATATGCGATACTATCCCATTAGAGGCATTTTTATCAATTTCAATAACATGCCTGATAATAGTATGGGACATTAAAAGCAAATACGGATTTATTTCATTTGTATTAGACATATTTATTTTTGCTTCCGGTTTTTCCTGTTGAGTATTAACAGTATTCTTAGAAGTTGTTTCAAAAGAAACTACAGATTCCATAGAATAATGCTTTTCATCACCTTCTATTCGCATTAACAATTCGTCTTTCGGAAACTCCTTTGCACATTCGATATTAACATGGACAGAATTAGAACTTTCCAAAACTAAGGTTGCTATTACATTTCCATAATTAAGAGTAGTAATAGTAATAATCAAAATACTGTCAGAATCAGCACCTGATGCACCTTGTTCAATTTCAATATCAAACCCTACACCCTCTTGCAATGGCAGCCAAGGTAAATACAATAGCATTAATAGTTTCATAGTTTGAGCTGCATCATTTTTTGCTGCAGCTGCAACACTTGCATTAATAAGTTTTGCTGTTTCTTTTAGCTGAGTCATATCCTGAATGCCAAGTTTTGCTGAATTTGCCATTGTTGTTATAAGCTTTGCAATCGCATCTTTTCCGTTAGCCTGAATCATAGCTGATATATCCATAAGGTTAATCATTCCGCTCGCAGATATCGGAAGATTTCTTAAAGATGTTTGGAATTGCGTCAATATTGCTTTATTACCGGTCAAAATCATATTCTGAGCCTCTGTTAAAGACAAGCCTTGCAGTTGAGCCAAAATTTGGGCTTGAGTTTGAGAAAGAGCATTCCTTTGCATATTAATTTGATTTGCAAATTGTTGATTTAATTGAGCATAAGTCAAATTTCTTTGAATCATATACATCAGTTCATTCATATTTTTAGGCAATTTCATCATATCTTTTACATATGCAGATTGATCAACATTAGCCATTTCAGCCATTTGCGGAGTTTGTACCTGAGGCTGAGGAGCTGAAGGAGCCTGTGGTGCCTGAGGTGCAGGTGTAAAGCTTGCCTGCGGAGCTTGAGGCGCTCTATTCTGCGAACTTAAAGTTTGATAATTTACAAACTTTGATATTAAATTGCCTAAATTACTAATATCAGCCATAAGTACTATTATACTGAATTTGAGATATTTGTCCAGTTTAATTTTTTATGGGCAAATATGATTGCGGATAGTTATAATCTTCTTTAAATCCTAAATTTCTATACATTTTTAATGCTTGAAAATTATTTGTTTCAGTAGTTGTATTAACTTCAGTAATAGGTTTTTCGCCATTATCAACCCATTCAAGAAGTTTTTCTACTGATTTTTTCAACATATGTTTTGACAATCCTTTTCCCTGATGAGATTTTTTAATAGAAACAATAGGAATATTTGCAATTCTTCCGCCTGTCAAATTCATAAAACAAAAACCAACCGGTTCATTATTATAAAGCATTACAGTTGTTGCCTCAGGCAAAAATTCTGCATACAAATCTTTTACAATTTTTGTAATTATATCTTGAGTACCTTCAATTGTTTTAAATCTTGGGTCAAAAAGAGCATCCGCACTATCCTCAAAACCCTCCTGAACAACTTCAACTGCATCATCAAAATATTTGTCATCCCATTCCACAAAACTATAACCTTCTTCAAGTTCATTCAATTGAGCATATTTTAAAATTTCTCTTGAGTTTGTTCCTGCCATCATAAATCTCAAAACCGCCAATCCTACAAACTTAAATCCATATCTTGCAATATCACCTATAAGATTTTTTTGAGAACCAAGCATCGGATAACAAACGATTTTATCTAATCTTTCAGCCTTAGTCAGTTCTAAAAATTTTTTTAATAAATATATTCCTCTCTCAGACATATTCTCCATTTTAAATGAATGAATTATATTCAACTCTATAGCTTCCGAAATTGCTGTTGTATAAACCAAAAACGCAACCGGAATAGTGTTTTCAAATAACACAAGACAATCAATCAATCGTTTTTCAACAGCATCAATAAATCCCTCAAAATCCAAAGGCTCCAACTCAAATTTGTATTCATCAACTGCTTTTTCGCGAAAATCATTATATACAGGTGCAAACCCTCTATAATCATTTGATGTCAAAAGTCTTGCTTCAAATTTTATATCATTTTTTTCATCTTCTTCATGTACATATGGAAGCATATTAATCCTTTTTGTTATTCTGAGCCGATTTTAAATTCTTCGCTTCGCTCAGAGTTATTTGAGGCGAAGAATCACACAATTAAAACATGTGCTGCATTTTTTCTTTTTTGGTTTCCATATAACGTTTGTTATACGAATTTATTTGAGGTTCTATTTTAACTATATCATGCACAGTCAATCCGTAACCATTCAAACCGACGATTTTTTTCGGATTATTAGTTATCAAACTAAAATTATTAAATCCTAAATCCAAAATTATCTGCGCACCCATACCGTAATCTCTCAAATCAGGTTTAAATCCGAGAGAAATATTTGCTTCAACCGTATCCTGTCCAAGTTCTTGCAAATGATACGCTTTTATTTTATTTATAATACCTATTCCACGACCTTCATGGCCTTTCATATAAATCACAGCACCTTTGCCGTATTCATTAATCATTTGCATTGCGCTATGGAGCTGGTAATTACAATCACATTTTAAACTACCAAATATATCACCTGTCAAACACTCACTATGAACTCTTATCAGGGGAATTTTGTCCGATCCGTCATCTTTTACAAGAGCAACACTTTCCTGACCTGTAATTTTATTTACATATCCGTAAATATCAAATTCACCAAATTGTGTAGGCAAATGAGCTTCTGCTTCACGTGTAACTATTTTTTCTGATTGCAGACGATAAGCAATAAGCTCCGCAACTGATATAAATTTCAAACCATGTTTTTTTGCAAATTCATAAAGCTCATCACGTTTTGCCATATGACCGTCATGCCCCATAATTTCGCACATCGGCCCTGCCGGAATATGTCCGCAAAGTTTCGCCATATCAACAACCGCCTCAGTGTGGCCTGTTCTTGTCAATACACCACCTCTCCTTGCAACACAAGGAAAAAGATGCCCCGGACGCCTTAAATCAGAAGGTTGAGCATCAGGTGCCAAACAAACTTCTATTGTTTTTGCCCTGTCATAAGCTGAAATTCCCGTTGTTACGCCATATTTCTCAGCAGCATCAATACTTACGGTAAAAGCTGTTTTCATACTTTCGGAATTTTGTTCAACCATCTGCGGAAGCTGCATCTTATCTGCAATTTCAGGTGCGATTGCAAGACATATTAGTCCTTTTGCATTCTCCGCCATAAATTGGATAATTTCAGGCGTAACCATTTGCCCTGAACATATTATATCGCCTTCATTTTCACGATCTTCATCATCAGCAACGATTACCATTTTACCGTTTTTAAAATCTTCTAACGCATCTTCAATTTTATCAAATTTAAAATTTTCCATTTACACAAACCCATTTTCTGCTAAAAAATTCATTGTTATGTTACTTTCATTATTCTGCAGGGATAAAAATTTTTCAATATAGCGACCTAAAATATCTGTTTCAATATTAACATTATCACCGATTTTCAAATTTTTTAAGGTCGTATTTTTCAAAGTATGAGGGATTATTGCTATGCCAAAAACATTACCGTCAACTTTTGATACAGTCAAACTAACACCGTCAACTGTTATTGAGCCTTTATAAACTATATATTTTGAAAGACTTTCACTCACTTCAAATTCCGAATTGCCAAGATATTTTGCAATTCCGTCTACATGACCCTGAACAATATGCCCGCCCATACGCGTTGTGGGAGTTAACGCCCTTTCTAAATTAACTTTTCCCCCCGTTTTAAATCCTTTAACAACTTTCAAAGTTTCATCACTTACATTTGCCAAAAAACTATTCTTATCTATACACACAACAGTTTGACAGCATCCGTCTATAGATATACTGTCTCCTATTTTAGTTCCTTCAAGAACTTTTGAACACTCAATGATTAATTTTGAACCAGCAAATGATTTTATTGTTCCGGTTTCTTCTACAATCCCTGTAAACATAATTGTATTTTATCATGAAAAAATAAAGCCGGCATATCTGCCGGCTCATTACTTTTTTAAAAGTAAAGAGGTGATGATTAAAACGGTTTGCTGCCGGTAGCTTTGTATAAACTAATAGAATCAGCCATACATTCTACCTTTTGTTGAGCAACTAATTTTTCGATAGACAAAAGATTTTCTTTATATTGAATTAAATCTAATCTGGATATTACACCTTGATCATATTTCTTTTCATTATAAGAATAATCATTTTTTTCCAAATTATATTGTTCTAATGTTTGAAGCATTTTTTCTTTATCTAATTTTGCCGCAACTAAAGAATCATTCACTTCCTGAATTGCTGTCAAATTGGTTTTGTAATAATTTTGCAAAATTCTTTCATATGTAGCTTTTTTCAATCTCAAGTTAGCAATTTTTTGACCGCCTGTAAATAACGGCAAAATGAGACCGCCGCCTAAACCTAAAAGCATATTTTTTGTTGTAAACAAACTTCCTAATTCTGTCGCATTAAACAATCCCAAACCGCTAAGATTTATTGAAGGCAAAAATTCTTTCTTAGCAACTCTTACATCTATTCCGGCTTTTTCAACCATCAATTCTGCTTTTTTATAATCGGGCCTTTGAACAATAATTTCTGATGCTATTTCATCAGGAATTTTTATTTCATAATTTACATCATCAATTGACGCTCTGACAATAGAATCAGAATTTTCAGGACTTTCACCAATCAAGACACAAAGCTGATTAAGAAGCTGTTCTCTCTGTTTTTTTAACTCAATTAAATTAGTTTGTCCCGCAACCAAAGATTTGTTCGCCTTGATTGTATCAGCAGTAGATGTCAAACCTTCTTTATTTCTCAATAAAAATAAATCATAAATTTCCTGTCTGATATTTACAATTTCCTCTTGCAAGCTTATAACTTTATCCAATGTAATCAAATTAAAGTAAACAGTTCCGACAGCAGATGCTACAGCTATATATGCCGCACGCTCATCTTGCTTTGAACCTTCATAGAGTTTTTTGACAGATTTAGTTTTATCGTGATTTTTTAAGAAAATATCCGCCTCATAATTGACTAAAATTGGCAAGCCATAAGTAGCACTTGTTTTTGTAAAACCCGGCATTTTAGCCAATCCGCCTCCGCCTGCTACCGTCAATTGAGGCAATTCATTACCAAATTGCAATTTTACATTTTGGTAATATTCATCAACACTCAATGATGCCATTTTTAAATCATAATTGTGCAAAACCGCTTTTTCTATATAGCCGTTTAAAATACTATCATTAAAATTATTCCACCAATTCATGTTGATATAATTAAATTTGTAGTCATTAGAAACTTTTTTATTTTTATTTACCATGCTTTTAAATTGTTTTGGTGTAGTTTCCTGAGCCAAAACAGGGATAAAATTCATACCTAAAATACTTACTAATAATGCTGTAGTTACAACTTTTTTCATCTATTTTTCATATCCTTATTTAAACTGCTTGCAATTTTTATAATCATATGCTAGCATAATATTGTTGTAAATGCAACATATTTTTTTTACAACACAAATTTTAAACAATTATGGAAAACAAAGTAAAAGAATTACATTATACTGATACAATTCATTATGAACTTGAACAAACCGCAAAATTAATGAGAAAATTATCATTACAGCTGTTTGAAAAACTTAATATTGATATATCTATTGACGAATGCGCTGCTTTAGATATGATATCTTGTAATGAAGGAATTTGCCAACGCGATTTGGCAAAAAAAATATTGAAAGACAGAGCAAATACAGGAAGAATTCTAAATGCTTTGGAAGATAAAAATTTTATAACAAGAGCTGTAGATACCAAAAATAACAGACTTGTTAAAAAAGTCGAAATAACTCCAAAAGGAATAAAAGAGCTCGAAAATATTACTAAAAAAATCAGATCTTATCTTGAAAGCGTTACAACAGCAGTACCACGAGATGAAATGAGAAAAATAAGAGATATATTAAAAAGTTTTAGGTTAAACTTAGAAAATGTAGTAGAAATGAATATATAGAGGTAAAAATGGAAGAACAAAATACAAATGAAGTTCAAAATGAAGAAGTAAAAAAAGAACACAAACCCTTTAAAAGATATATAGGCATTGCTTTAGCAATTGTTGTTATTTGTGCAGTTGCATATTTTGTAAGAGATTCACTTATGTACCAAACAACAGATGACGCATATGTTGAAACAACAACCGTTCAAGTAGCTCCCAGAGTAAGCGGTCAAGTTACGGAAGTTTATATCACTGATAACCAGCAGGTTAAAGAAGGCGATTTGATAGCAAAAATAGACCCGGTTGACTATGAGGTTGCTCTTGCTCAAGCAGATGCAAGATATGAAAGAATTTTATTAAATCAAAAAAATGCACAAGCAAATTTTAAAGCTTCTCAAACTAACATTGACGTTGCAAAGAAAGACTTAGACAGATACACAAACTTATATAACGAAGGTGCTGTTTCAAAACAAGTACTTGATAGTGCTCAAGCTAAGTACGATGCGGCAATGGCAGATAGAACAAGATCAGAACAGGCATTGTTATCAAATGGTGACGGAAACAAAGTTGCCGATGCTGATTTGAAAGAAGCAAAAGCTTTAAAAGAAAAAGCTGAATTGAATCTCTCATACACTCAGGTTAAAGCACCTCAATCGGGAACAATTTCATCAAGACGAGTTGAAAAAGGTATGTACGTCAACGTAGGGACTCCTCTTTGTGTAATAGTTCCAAATAACGTATGGGTTGTTGCAAATTATAAAGAAAATCAATTACGCAAAATGAAACCGGGACAGGAAGTTGACATAAAAATAGATACATATCCTAACCACATATTCAAAGGTAAAATTGACAGTATTCAAAGATCATCAGGTGCTAAATCAAGCTTGTTCCCGCCTGAAAATGCGGTCGGTTCATTTGTAAAAATTGTTCAAAGAATACCCGTAAAAATTGTATTCACAGAAGAAATTGACCCGAATGAGTTCAATATTGTACCGGGAATGTCAGTAGTACCAAAAGTTAGAGTAAAATAATTGACACTACACTTCTCACTTTGGAGAATAATATGTCCACACAAACAACAATAGATGACGATACAAAATATTTGCCGGAAAACCCTTGGTTGGCTTGTGCTCCGATATTGCTTGCCGTTTTTATATACGTAATGGATGGAACTATTGCAAATGTGGCATTGCCGCATATGGCAGGAAGCTTTTCAGCAACAAGAGATGAGAGTATTTGGATTTTAACAAGCTACTTAATCTCGTCAGGTATTGTTATTCCTTCTGTTGACTTTTTTAGCAAACTTTTTGGACGAAAGAATTTTTATGTAATTAGTGTACTGTTGTTCACAATCGCATCATTTTTATGCGGAACTGCAACATCTTTAGGACAAATGGTATTTTACAGAATATTGCAAGGTGCAGGCGGTGGCGGAATTGTTCCTTTATCTCAGGCCATTATGATGGAAAGTTTCCCAAAGGAACGCAGAGGTACTGCAATGGCAATATTTGGAATGGGTGTTATCATTGCTCCGATTATAGGTCCTATGCTTGGCGGCTGGATTACTGACAACTGGACTTGGCCTTGGATTTTCTTTATTAATGTACCTTTAGGTTGTGTTGCAGCAATTATGTCAAAGCAGCTTCTTTTCGACCCTCCGTATGCACATAAACAAAAAAACGTCAAAATTGACGGATTGGGTTTTGCATTCTTAATTGCATGGTTATGCAGTTTACAAGTATTTTTTGATAAAGGAAACAATGCAGATTGGTTCAATGCAACATGGATTTGCTGGTTATTCACATTTTCTTGTATTTGTGCAATAGGA
>CACYCU010000043.1 GCA_902772945.1 uncultured bacterium
AATCTTGCGCTTAAATTACTTTTGTTTTGCATATTATATCCTTTTATAATAAATATTATCCGAAATTAACAGAGCCAAATTCTTATAGCTCAATGCTACATTTGAATCGGGATTTATTTCTGAAACAGGAACTCCCTTATTTATTGCCGACATCATTGTAAAATAATTATTTGGAATTTTCCAGTATATGTTTTTGCCGATTGCTTCTTTTATATCTTCAGTTGTTATCTCATCGTTTTCCATATGTCTGTTAATTATAATCTGTATTTTTTCTCTTTCAAAGCCCATATTATCAAACATTTCCAGGCATCTTTGGCAATTTCTTACGGCAGGCAAATTAACTGTTGTAACTAAAAATACCAAGTCGGATAATTCAAGAGCTCTCAGAGCTTTTTTGTCAAAGCCGCCTGAAGTATCTACTATTACATATGAAAAAGTTTCTCTTAAAACTTTAAATAAAGATTCTATATTTTTTAAGTTAATATTTTCAGAAGGCTTGAAATAAGGCGGGTCTGCGAGTACATACAAAGATGTTTCTTTATACCTTTCCAGTGTTGATAATAAAAACTCACTGTTAATTTTTTCAGTGTTTTGAAGCATATAAGAAATATTATATGTCGGTTTTAAGTCTAAAAAAGTAGTAATATCGCCTAATTGAAAATTTAAATCAATTAAGGCAACATTTTCTTTGGTTATCTTGGCTAATTCAAGAGCTAAATTTGTTGCTATTGAAGTTTTTCCTATTCCACCTTTATTTGAATATACTGAAATAATATTACATTTTGATTTTTGTCTGCCTAAACCTGTGAAATCAGCGTATAATTTATCCAAAATTTCTATAAAATCTTGTTTTATAAGAGGAAGCGGGATTAAATCAGACGCGCCAACTCGCATTGCTCTTATTACCAAATCCATGTCCGGTTTGTCTGATAAAGTTATTATTTTTGCATTTTTTATATCAGAAGATATTTTAGATACAAAATTTAAAGCTTGTTCTTGGTATTCTGATATGTCAACAATAACAAGAACTTTGTTATTTGATTTTATAGCGTCATAAGCTTTAATAAAATCCGAAGTTGTAACAGAAAGCTGAAACTTTCCGTGTTCTTCAAGATACAGTTTTAATAAATTTGAAGTATTTTCATTTTCAGAAATTACAAAAGTTTTAATATCCATAAACAGATTATAACATAGAAAATCAATTACAAAAGTTTTTGTTTTTTAATTCCCATTTATATGCTGAAGATACGCTATCTTCTATTGTTCTGGCAGGTTTCCAGCCTAATATCGTTTTTGCTTTGTTGGCATTGGCAAACAACATTGCAGGATCTCCGGGGCGTCTTTCTACGACTTCCTTTGCTATTTTTTTATTTAAAACTTTTTCGCATACATCAAAAATATTTTTAACACTATCGCCTTTTTCTGTTCCTAAATTGAAAACATCAGATTTGTTTTCCGTTTCCAAATACTCAAGTGCTAATCTGTGAGCTTGTGCTAAATCTTCAACGTTTACATAATCTCTAATGCATGTACCGTCAGGAGTATCATAATCATCCCCGAATATTTTAAAGATTTTTTCTTTTCCGATGGCTGACTTTAGAATGTTCGGAATTAAATGGGTTTCAGGTTCATGCCATTCTCCGACTCTTGTTTGATTATCGCATCCTGCGACATTAAAATATCTCAGTTTAATGGATTTTAACCCATATGCTCTATCATAATCTCTCATAATCATTTCAACCATTAATTTTGATGTCCCATATGGATTGATAGGGCTTTGAGGATGCTTTTCATCAATAGGTGTATATTGGGGCTCTCCATATGTTGCGCAGGTTGAGGAGAACACTATTTTTTTTACATTAAATTTTATCATTGTATCAAGAAGATTGAGTGTCCCAAATGTATTGTTTCTGTAATACTTACCCGGATTCTCAACAGATTCTCCTACAAGTGCAAATGCCGCAAAATGGACAACAGCATCAATTTTATAGCTTTTGAAAACTTTTTCTATATCTTCAATATTTCTTAAATCGCCTTTAATAAATTCAACATTACCTATTTTTTTTAGAGTCTCTACAGTTTCCAAATGACCGTTTTCAAGATTGTCAAATATAACAACTTTTTTGTTTGCGTTTAACAAATTTATAACTGTGTGGCTCCCAATATAACCGGCACCTCCTGTTACCAATATCATTTGTTTATCTCCTTATTAAAGAATTCTAATATTTTTTCGACTGCCAAATCCATGTTGTAATATTTGTATCCGCCAAGCCTTCCGATAAAATATAAACCTTTAATTTTATCAGCATCATTTTTATATTTTTCATATAATTCTTGCGTTTTTTGATTAGAAATCGGATAATATCTTTCATTTTTGCCAACTTCAAATGCTTCGGGATACTCTACTGAAATTATAGTCTTATCAGATTTTTCGTCCAAAAAGTACTTGTGTTCTGTAATTCTTGTAAAATCATAATTATTTGGATAGTTTGTAACTACTGAATTCTGATAATATTCTTTATCAATTGTTTGAATATCAAATTTCAAGCTTCTGTACGGCAGCTCACCGTATTTGTAATCAAAATACTCATCAATTGCACCCGAGTAAAATACTCTGTCAAAACTGTCTTTTACGTCTTTGTAATCAGTGTTAAGTTTAACTTTTATGTTCGGATGGTCAAGCATGTTTTCTATCATCTTTGTGTATCCGTTTTGCGGAATACCTTGATATTTGTCTTGAAAATATCTTGTATCATGACTTACATATACCGGGACTCTTGCTGTTACGGACGGATCAATTTCTTCAGGTTTTAGTCCCCATTGTTTTGTTGTGTAATTTACAAACATGTTTTCATATATGTAATCGGATAAAAATTTTAAATCGTCATCATTTTGTTCTTTAAGTTGTAGAATTGGAACTTTTTTACCATAACCGTAAGTTTTTATTAATTTTTCTTCCAGTTTTTCGGCCATATTTCTGGAGAAAACTTGGTATAATGTAGTAAGTGTAAATGGGATATTGCATATATTCCCTTCTATCATTGCATTCGGTTTTAAAAAGAAGTAATGCCACTTGGTGTATTTTGACAAGTAATTCCAAACTTCTTTGTTATTTGTATGAAAAATATGCGGTCCGTATTTGTGAACAGTGATTCCCGTTTTTTTATCTCTATAATCATAAGCATTTCCGCCTACAACATCCCTTCTGTCTATTAACAAAACTTTTTCATTCAGTTTTTCTGCAATAAGACTTGCTAGTACTGCTCCTGAAATTCCTGCTCCTACTACTAAATTCTTTGCCATAATCACCTCTAATAAAATTCTACATAAATACTATTTCCAAAGTCAATATTCTTTGACAATGTGTGAAATTTCTGTTATTTTAGTTTAGTGAAAGAGCTTTGTTCCAAATATGTTGACTATATTATATTAATTTTAATTACTGTTATTTGTTTATATTTTTACGCAGGGAATTTTACGTCTCTTTATTATGATTTGGGAAGGGAACTCACTTTCCCTCAAGCAATTCTTGACGGAAAAGTTTTATATAAAGACATATTCAACCTTTTTGGTCCAATGTCTTATTTGTTAAATGCTTTTATTTTAAAAATTTTTGGCTCAAGTTTTACAATATTATATTATGCAGGGTGCATAACTGCTGTGACTTTTGTTTCCGGGGTATATTTTTTATCAAGACTAGTTTTAAATAGGAAATATGCCTTTTTGATTACTCTTTTTTCTATAATTGTGGGTATAATGTCTACAAATTCATCAAATGCAAATTATGTTTTCCCATACGCTTATGCTATTATGTATGGCATGACTGCGTTTATTTGGGCAGTTTATTTTTTGATAAAATTTCAACAAAACTCGAAATTTTTGTTTCTTTTAATATCTACTTTTTTAACAGGCTTTGCTGTATGCAATAAATACGAATTTATTTTGTTTGGTGCATTTATGTTGGTTTTTGGAGTTATTAGAACATATAAAAATAAAATGCTCTGTTTTGCAAATATTGTCTTGTTTTTTGTGCCATCTATTATATGTTTTATTTATTTGTTTTTTCAAGGTTTGACAATTAATGATTTTTTTGAAGCACTTATTTTAATAAGAAATATAATATTTACAGAATCTTATCAATTTTATTATCGACATATTGGTGCTATTTTTAGTTTCTATGAATTAAGGCTTCTTATTAATTCGTTTATTATATTTATAGTATGTATTTTGTTTTTAACTTCTTCATTTGTGATTACACAAAAACACAAGATATATGGCCCGTTTTGTGTTATGCTCTACGCGGGTTGCTCATATTATTTGTTAAATAATTTTGTATATAAAAATTATAATATTTATGATAATTTGTTGTCTTTTATGGTGATTTTTGTTTTCGCATTATTTTTATTTAAATTCAAAAATTTAAATAAAGAGAAACTTTTGTTGGGATTGTCTGTAATTTTTGTCAGTTACAAAATTTTTTGGGGATGTTTTTTGCATCATTATGGAGTTTATTATATTCCGATATTGCTTATTGCTTTATTTGCAATATTAGATAAACATAATGTAAAGAAAGCAATAGTTACTTATTTGTTAGTTATTATGTCAATGTTTATTTATTATAATATAAAAGAATTACCTAATAACAGCTATAAAATCTCAGACAAAATTAATTCAAATAGACAAACAGCTTTGCCAGCAAATAAATTAATTGAATACATAAATTTGAATACCTTAGATAGTGATAAAATTGTAGTTTATCCTGAAGGTATGATTTTAAATTATTTGACAAAACGTAAAGGCGAATTTTTTTATTATTCTATTCAGCCAGCTTATGTAGAGATATTTGGTGAAAAAAATATTATTTCATATTTTCAAAATAGTAAACCTGAATATTTTGTAATTATTCCTATGGAGTTGTTTACATATAATAAAGGATATCTATGTGATTACTTTAGTGATTTTTGTGAATTTTTAGATGAAAATTATAAATTAGTATATACAATAAATAATGTTTACAATGATAAAGAGTCTTATAAAATTTACAAAAGAAAGTAGTGCGATGTGGGATATATTTAATAAAAAAAATAATACAGTACGCATAGATAAGAAAATTAAATCAAAAGTTAAAATTATAGGAAATAATAATTTTATTGATATTACTTGCAATAAAAATTCTAACGAACGTAAGATTATTAATATAAGAATAAATGGTAATAATAACAAAATAATTATAAAAAATTTAAGAACATCTGATTTGAAAATTGAAATAGGTAATTTAATTGAAATTAATAACGCAACTGTCGAGATTGCAGACAATTTTGTATGCTCTCAAGTTTCTATTTTAGCCTATCAAAACAATGTTCCTATAAAGATAGGGGAGAATTGTTTATTTTCGAGTAACATAACAATAAGAAGCGGTGAAATCCCTCATGCTATATACGATAAAGATACATTTGAAAATTTTGATGTTGCTGACGGGGTTTATATCGGAAATCATGTCTGGGTTGGAGAACACTGCTATATAATGAAAAGAGCAAAAATCCCCGATAATTCTGTAATTGGGGCAATGTCTGTTGTTACAAAGGAGTTTGAAGAAAAGAATGTTTTAATAGCAGGTAATCCTGCAAAAATATGCAAAAAAGGCATTATGTGGAATGAAAATGCGTCTATACTGACCAAGTGATGTAGGATGGACTATGCGGTTAGCGTACCCATTTAATGAACATATTTCACCCACACTTGTATCCGTCCGCAAATCCGCCGAACTCGTAAAAAGCGGTTCTTGCCGCTATCTCCATACTATAAAGAGCCGACAGGCATAAATCCTATCGGCTCTTTATGGAGCGGGAGACGAGGCTCGAACTCGCGACATCCTCCTTGGCAAGGAGGCATTCTACCACTGAATTACCCC
>CACYCU010000044.1 GCA_902772945.1 uncultured bacterium
AAAAACTCCTAACATAGCAACTGTACCTTGTTCATGCGGATTTTTTACTTTGGCAAAAGCGTGAGCGTGAGGCGTCGAACCCATACCGGCTTCGTTTGAGAATAAACCTCTTTTTGCCCCCTGACTTACTGTTGTCATTATTGCATACCAAAAACCGCCTCCAATAATAGCTTGAGGATAGAATGCGTATTTAAATATCATTCCTATTGTTTGCGGAATATAATTTATTCTCACAATCAAAACCGCAACTGCACCTATTAAAAATAAAAGAGCCATAATCGGTACTATTTTTTCCGTAACTGATACAAGGCGTTTTATGCCTCCTAAAAATATTATACCGCATATAACAATCAAAATTATTCCTACATAATAACTTGGAATTCCGAAAGCTTCTTGAATACTGTAGCTTATGGAGTTTGACTGAACCATACAGCCCATAAATCCAAGTGCTAAGATTATTGCAATTGCGAAAAATCCTGCAAGAAAGTTTCCGAATTTACCTTTAAATGCAGTTTTTATATAATAAACCGGTCCGCCTTTAATTTTTCCCTCTTTATCTACAACTCTTGTTTTTAACGCCAAAGTGGCTTCTGCGTAGATTGTTGCCATTCCGAAAAATGCAATTAACCACATCCAAAAAATAGCCCCGGGACCTCCAATAAGGATTGCACCTGATGCGCCAATAATATTACCTGTCCCGACTTGCCCTGCTACTGCTGTAGATAATGCTTGAAATGGGCTTATTTCTTCTTTGTGTCTGCTTTCTTTAAGATCCCCAAACATATGTTTGAGTCCTTCTTTAAAACATCTCAATTGGACGAATCTTGTCTTTATTGTGTACCAAAAACCGATACCCAAAAGTAAAAACACTAATATATAATTAGATAAACATTCGTTTATTTTAGCTACAATGGGGAATAATGTACTTTCTATAGAAATTAACACAGAAATTTTCCTTTTCAAATTCCATTATGTTAAATTTCTCATAATAATAGAGTTATGTCAATGCGCTATCTTCAACAGATAAAATAACCTTTCCGGCTTCAGGATTCATAGCCTCGATTGTAATTTTGTTTATACCTTCAATAATACAATTTTTTCCGGTCATTACAAGAGTTCCTGATTGCCCGAGTCTAAACGCAATTGGGTTAGCTTCAGAAACATCTGTACCTGATATTTCCTCGCCATTGGTAACAAATTTTACTTCCTTTGGCTCAAAAATAACATCATTAATTTTGACATAATTAAATCCGCTAATAAATCCCGGTCCTAATACATTTTTTAAAATTACGCTGGCACCGTTATCCAGCTTTTTTAAAGAGCCTTTTTGGTAAATTCTTTTAATCAAAAAATCAGGAACAACAACCATTATGATACCTCATTTGAATAATTTATACTGCTTCCAAGTGTCCATGTATATTATAACATTTTTCATATCAGATTTAAAGCCCCAATGAGTTTTTACATTTCTGTCTTTTTCCCAAACAACTATTTCAAGAACATTATGCGGTTTTAAAAATTCATTAATAAGATAAAATTTATCTTGAACCCTTGTTCTTTTTATGTATCGTCCGATTTTTATTCCGTTTAAAAATATTGTTGCTCTGCGGCATCTAAAATTTTCAAAAGATATATATTTTGCAAAAAATTCATCATCATTTATATCGATATCAAATTCGGCAGTAAGTTTTGTTAAATAGGGGTTATCACTTTCTCTCAAGTCATTGCGTTCTATTGATAGCTTTTCGCATACTTTAAATTCTATTGGTATATTTGGATTTGTTGAAAACGAGACAAGTCCTCTCGGGGTGTTTGTATCGCCTGAAAAACCTTTATCAAATCCCAAATTTTGCACAAGTATAGTTAATTCATTGTTCGGTTTGGTTAGAATGTTTTCATTTAGCGGTATTGATATTGTTTCAGGTATGTCTTGAAGTTTCTCAATTTTATAACTGTTTCTGTTTAAGACTTCTTTTTCGTTTATGTATACAGCAAAAAGATGCCTTGCACTTAATGTAATTTCTGTTAAATTATTAGGAATTTTTCCTTTGTACCACACAAATTCATCGAACATATTGCAAGAAAGTGAGTCTGTTTTATCTGAAATATCATCCCAATTTGAATAGTCGTAATCTATATCAATTTCCGGAGAACAAAATTCTACAGATTTAATATCTAAAATTTGTTTTTCTGTATTGAAATCTTTAACTACGCAGAATTTTTTTGAAAATTTGTGTTTTAAGTCAAAATATGCAATTTCTGTATTTTTATCAATTGCAACAGCTCCGTTCGGAAGAACATAATCAGCATTAAATATCATTTTGTCTTTCAAGAACCAGCTTTTGTCCGCTAATGTTTTTGTTAAAAATACAAATTGAGTTTTTTTACCATTGCGCTCAAACTGGTATTTATCAAAATCTTTTTGATTTCCTGAAATTTTTTCTTGATTTTTTATATATAAATTTGCATTTTCATCTGCAATTAAGAAAATAACTTCTTCATTTTCGTTTTTTAATCTTGAAAAAATTTCCAAATCAGTAAACTCAATTGTGCACCCCAATAAATTCAAATTAATCGGACAAATTTTCATATCATATGGGGACAGTTTAACAGTTTTTTCTAAATTAATTTCAGTGATTTGCGGATTCATATTACGTAAAAACAGCCAATCACAATTGTTATTGTTGTCATGACGTAATTTTACATAAATATTTTCTTGACTAAAATTAAAATCTTTTGGTTCTGTGCAGGTAAAATCAAAGGAGTCCAAAAAATAGTTTATAGTTTTTGCTTTTTGAAAATTGCTCTGCAAAACCCCGAATTCATCAATCGGTGCCGTAAATTCATAACTCGTGTAGACTTCGTCGCAAGCCAAATTCCCCCAATTAGTTCCGCCTGCTACCATATAATGGTTAAACAAAGTAACTCCTTGAGATAATGCTGTTTTTGTCATGATATTTATATGTTCATCACCTAAGGCATCTCTGATATGCTTATAGCCGGAACCGTCCCATTTATCAAACCATCCGGATTGCATTTCTGCTATAAATGGCGGGGAGTCATCTTTTGCACATCTGAAAATATCCTCAACATTATCAAGTGTGTCAAAGCAGAAGTTGTCCTGCTTCCAATTCTGATTTGGATTTATATACGGATAAAGATCAAGTGCATAAATATCAACACAATTTGCCCAAAGCCCTGCAAAATAAGCATCATTATGAAATATCGGACATTTGACTCCTCTTTCCCTTGCCATATTGTATAATTGGCGCATATAATCTTCTTCCATAGAATCCGTTGCATATTCATTTTCTATTTGAAAAAGAATAACATTATCAAACTCATTGATTATAGGGATAATATTGTCATACCATTCCGCTATGTATTGCATATATTTGGGTGAATAATGATATTCAGTACCGATTTTGTTTCGGGGTATAACATCTTCCATTTTTAATAGCCAAAAAGGAAGTCCGCCCGCATTCAATTCTCCGTTAATAAAAGGCCCCGGTCGTGCAATTACAAACAAACCTGAATCTTTTGCAGCTTGAAGAACTTTTCTGACATCTTTTATACCTGAAAAATCATATCGCCCGGGGGCTGCACTGTGATAATTCCAATTAAAATATATATCTACAGTGTTATATCCGCCGGATTTCATTTTCATAAAGCGGTCACGAGCCATTTGTTCTCCTGGAGTTCTGAAATAATGAAAAGCTCCGCTCTTTATAAACACTCTTTTTCCATCAATAATCAAGGAATATTTGTCGTAAGATATTTCCATACATTTTATTGTATTCTTATTTAAAATACGGTCAAGTTGTTAAGTTTTACATTTCTTTTGGCAGTTTTTGCTATAGCAAATCGGTTCTGAATGTATTGAAATTGATGAGTTTGTAAATTCAAGTTGAATCTGTCTTTCGATATTTTCACAAACTTTGTGACATTCACAAATTGTAGTTTCATGCGGAAATTGAAGAATTATATCAATGTCTATTGAAGGACCGGTGCGTCTTGCCCTTATGCTGCCGGTTTTTAATTTTGCGAATGAAGAATTATTTTTTATAATATTTTTTATTCTTTTTATATCTTCATTAGGGAGAGAATGATCAACCAAATTCATCAAGGCTTTTCTGGATATGTTATAACCGGTTCTGTATATAAATACAGCAACTAATATGGCTATGATAGGATCTAACAGGGTGTATTTTGTAATTTTAATTAAAATTAAGCCCATTAATACTCCGACAGATGAATATACGTCAGTTCTCAAATGTTCGCCGTCTGCATATAATGAGATAGAATTTGATTCTTTAGCTGTTTTAAATAAAATGGAACTAACAATAATATTTGCAATAACAGCTATTAGCATTACAGCTATACCAAGATGATTCTCAGAGCTTAAAGCAGTGCCGAGAATAATTTTTTTAGCAGATTCATATAATATATATAATGATGCGAAAATTATTAATGCACCTTCTATAAACCCTGCTAAATCCTCATATTTGCCGTGCCCGAACGGATGATCTTTATCTGCGGGCTCTGAGGACTTTATGACAGAAAAGAAAGTTATAATTGAAGCCAAAAAGTCACTCAAAGAGTGAATAGCTTCTGATATTATACTCAAACTGCCCGATAAAAATCCTGCAATAAGCTTTAGTGCCGTTAAAGAAATGTTTGAAAATATCGACAAACCTGCTGCTATTTTTTTCTTTTTGTTAATATCCATAATCCAACATAATAGCATATTAAAATTTTATTGCATATTTTTTATAAAAATTAATATTGAGAAATTATTTTAGCTCAGATGATTACAAATATACATGCGATAAATAAATCCATTAAATATTTGTACTTTTCAATATTGTTGTATGTTTTTATAAATTATTTGAAGAATTTTTATAAAATCTTTTAAACATTCTCTTTTGTCAGAAGTATGATAGCACAGAAAACATTCAAATTTTTCTTCGCAATCAAACGGTATCCAAGCAAATTCATCTGTGTAATAATAAAGAAGTTAGAAGCATCTTACGTATCACATATTAAGACAGGATTATATTAAGGAGAATAACCATGACACAAAAATTTGTTAAATTAAATGACGGAAACAAAATCCCTCAATTTGGTATCGGAGTTTTTCAGGTGCCCGAAGGTGAAGCAACCTTAAATACGGTAAAAACAGCTTTAAAAATGGGTATCAGACATATTGATACGGCACATGCATATCAAAACGAAAGAAGTGTCGGAAAAGCTGTTAAAGAAAGCGGTATCCCAAGAGAAGATATTTGGATTACGACAAAACTTTGGCCCAGTGAATACGGTGAAGGCAAAACATCTGATGCCATAGATAAAATGCTCAAAAGACTTGATACGGATTATATTGATTTGCTCCTTTTACACCAACAATTTGGCGATTATATCGGAGCATATAAAGATATGGAGCGTGCAGTTAAAGATGGTAGAGTAAAATCTATCGGGCTGTCAAACTTTGAATCAAAAAGACTTGAAGAAGTTCTTGCTATGGCAGAAATTCCGCCATCAGTATTGCAGGTTGAATGTCATCCGTATTATCAGCAAAACG
>CACYCU010000045.1 GCA_902772945.1 uncultured bacterium
AAAACGGTTCTTTTTTGGGGTGATAGATTTGTAAAATTTTCTTAACAAACCCTTCAATAAAGGCAATCCGCATCCTTGATAATCTTTATTGATTTGGGTGGAATAATGAAAGCTAGTGTAGTAAATTTATATAACAGATTTCAGCAAGGGATACTTGACAGGTTCCCTAATTCTACCTGGACAAATTCAAAACAAATAAACAGGATAAAAAATGCCGGAGAGAAAATATCATCAGCAGAACAACGCTTAATACTAGGTGCTTCCGCCCTTATGTCACAGCCATTTATTGATGCGCATAATGTAAATGTTGATGAAAAAACAAGAAAAGTATCTGTTGCAAGAACCATTGCTAAAATTATAGCCGGAACAACTACGGGATTTCTGATTAGAAAAGGCTGTATAAAAGGCATACAAGCTTTATCTAAAGCCCCGGGTAAAGGTATATCACGATTCAAAACCATTTTCACCCCAAAAGGAATAAAAAACACAAACACAGAAGAGTTTGCACAGTACAGAAATGCCATGGGCACAATTGTTGCTCTTGTTGTAATGATGTTTACGAATTTTGCAATTGATGCACCATTGACAAAATTTCTCACTAATTTATTAGTAAAAAAGCAGGAGGATAAAGATGGCTCAACTAAATAATTTATTCTCCCAATTTAAAACATCATTATACAGAAATTATGGTGAAAATCCCGGAAAAATGCTTGTACATACAGGTGTTTTAGGATGGATTTTATCATCTCTTGCACAAGTTAGTGCTGTCGTTTTCAACGATAAGATTTCTCCTGAACAAAAAAGCTTTCTTATTCCTCAAGAATTTGCAGATGCAGCTATAAATATTTTATCATTTTATGTTGTAACAAGCTCCTTTAAAAGATTAGCATCTAAACTTGTTTCAACAGGCAAACTTACAACCAAACCAATCAGAGACTTTTTGCAAAAAACAGGTTTGAGCGTTAAAAATAAAAAATATATAGGAAACATAAATTTTAATATTGAAAGAGATTTGCCGAACTTTCAGGACATAAAATCTGAATACAGACCGTTTAAAAACGGTGTTGATGTAGTTGCCAGCGTACTTGGCTCAATATTATCCTGCAACATTATTACACCTTTGGCGAGAAACCAATATGCGTCAAAAAAACAAAAGCAAGCAATAGCAAGAATGGAAGCTGCAAAACCCAAAATTGTAAATCCCAAAGGTATATCAATAGAAGATTACCAAAAATTATCAGCTATGAAATATGCAGGTTCCTTAAAAATATAGAAGCACTAAAGAACATAAAAGCAAAAAAGCTATTAAAACAACCATTGATATGGAAATTTTGTAAAATGGATCTATTATTACTTCATGCTTATATTCATTTTTTATTTTATTAACTATCGATTTTGAATAATCATTTTTTATACTATTTTTTGTTCTTTCATAAGATGAGTGCAGTATTCTTTTAAATAAAAAGATATTTTCCAAGTCTTGTCTTGCAATAGGATTTAGTATCGCAAATTTTTTAATTTTTAAATTTTCTTCATTATCTAACTCATTATCAGCGTATGCTGATAAATTAATCTTAAATTCCTCATACTGTTTAGTTTCGACAATTGTATTATTTTCTTCAGTTATCTTACTTTCGTTATTATATTGTTCAAGCAAAAACATATAATCCGCCATACAGTCCTCGCATTCATTTAAATGTTCTTTTACTGCTCTGTGTAAAAGCGGGTTTAATGTTCCGTCCGCATAAAAACCTAGCAATGCTGCAACCTGTTCACAAGATAATTTTTTTGACATAAATTCTCCTATATATAAGCTTTTAAATCCTCTTGCAGTTTTGTTCTTGCTCTTGCTATTCTTGATTTTACAGTACCAATGCTTGAATTTGTAGCTTCAGCGATCTCATCATAACTAAGTCCTTGAAACTCTCTTAGGATAATAGCAATACGGAACTGATTTGGTAAGGCCAAAATTGCTGATTTTATAACAGTTTCAAGTTCTGAAGATAAGCATTTTTCATTAGGTTTGCACTTTTTATCCGGAAGTTCTAATTTTATTTGAGGGGTATCTTCAATATCTGCATCAAGTGAGATTGTTTCAAGCTTTCTTTGAGATTTTCTGAGTTCATCATAATAAAGATGAGTAACTATTTGATTTAACCAACTTTTAAAATGATTTGGATTTTTTAAAGATTTGATATTTTTTGCAACTCTTAAAAGAGCTTCTTGGGTTAAATCAGAAACAAATTCAGATTTGTTACTAAGGTATGCAAAAGATGCAAATACATTTTTTTGAATTCTTTTAATAAGTTCTTCTAGTGCTAAAAAATCATTCTGCTGAGACAATACTATGATTTCTTCTAAAGACATTTTTTTGTATTGCATCTTAACCATAATATCTCCTTACAAACATAGTAAGGAATAATTTGATCAAATTGCTCACACTTTACGGTATAACCGACAGAATATATTTTCAAAATTTAAAGTTTATTGCTTATATAACCGTTTAATGCAGTATATGCTGCAACATAAGGAGATGCCAAATATATATCACCGTTTACGTTACCCATTCTGCCTTGAAAATTTCTATTCTGAGTAGCTAAACATACTTCACCATCAGCGAGTGTTCCTGCATGAACTCCAACACAAGGGCCGCAGCCAGGAGGTAATATTGCGGCATTCGCTTCAACAAAAGTATTTATCAACCCTTCATTTAATGCTTGCAGATAGACATCCTTTGAAGCAGGACATATAAGCATTCTGACATCTGAGTTTACTTTTTTACCTTTTAATATATTTGCAACAGTCCTGAGATCTTCTATTCTTCCGTTAGTACAAGTTCCTACATAAACCTGATCCACTTTTACGTCATTTAAATCTTTTGCCAGTTTTGTATTATCAACCGTATGCGGGCAAGATACAGTGTGTTCAATTGTTGATGCATCAATCTTGATTATTCTTTCATAAACTGCATCAGAATCCGGTTTTATTGAGCGAAACTTATCTTCTCTTCCTCTGCTCTTTAAAAATTCTCTTGTCTTTTCATCAGCAACAAATAACCCTGCTTTTGCACCCGCTTCAACTGCCATATTAGCAAGAGTAAATCGTTCTGACATTTCCATATTTTCAATAGTATCACCGCAAAATTCAAGAGCTTTATATGTCGCACCATCAGCCCCAATCATTCCGATAAGATGAAGCATCAAATCTTTTGAACATATACCTTCTTGAAATTTTCCTGTAACTTCTATTTTAAAAGTTGAGGGAACCTTAAGCCATGTTTTACCAAGCGCCATAGCAACAGCAATATCAGTTGACCCCATACCGGTTGCAAATGCACCTAAAGCACCTGAAGTACAAGTATGCGAATCTGCACCTACAAGAATTTCTCCCGGGTTAACAAAAGTTTCAACAAGTCTTTGATGACAAACACCTGCACCAACATCAGAGAGAACAGCACCATATTCTTTAGAAAAATTTCTTAAAACAGTATGCGTATTGGAAAGTTCTTTTCTTGGACTCGGAGAAGCATGATCAATAAATAAAATTGTTCTTTCAGGGTTAAAGAGTTTTTCTTTACCGAGTTTTTTAAACTCTTGAACAGTCAAAGGTCCGGTACCGTCTTGTACTGCTGTAACATCAACTTTCGCAATAACAAGTTCACCTGCCTTGACATCTTTCCCTGCGTGTTCTGATATAATTTTTTCTGCTAAAGTCTGCCCCATAAGCCTCTCCTTATTTTATCAAAATTATATCATAAAAACATTAAATACCAAAAGGAAATAGAATATAAAATTCTATTTCCTACAAAGATTTTAAGATATTCCGCTATAGGTATGAGTTTTGTATTCTCGTTTCCCAAGTTCTTTATCTAAGTGATAAAGTGCAGATTTATCATCTCCAAACATTTTTAATTTTTTTATAACATTCATTACATTTGCTTCTTCTTCAACTTGCTCAGAAATATACCAATCGATAAAATGACGGGTTGCCAAATCACATTCATCTTCACTCATTGAAGCTACACAATTAATGCTGTCTGTTACATATTTTTCATGTTCTAAGCTTTTTTCAAAAATTTGCATAGGACATGTAAACTCTTTATCAGGTTCGTCAATATGTGTCAAATTAACTTTTCCGTCACGTTCTACTATGTAATCAAAAAGAATCATACCGTGATCAACTTCTTCTTTAGCCTGCACACGCATCCAATTTGAAAAGCCGTAAAGACCAACTTTATCAAAATAAGCAGACATAGCAAGATAAAGATAAGCGGAATAAAACTCTTTGTTAATCTGTGAATTAAGTACATCTTGCACCTTTTCGTTAATCATTATTACCCTCCCACAATCCGTGTAAATTACAATATTCTCTTGCATAAAGTTTTTCTGAAATTTTATGAAGATACATTTTTGGTTCTTCACCCGGATGTAAAAATTTTAACTGTACATTGTTTTTATCTTTGGAGATTGTTTGAATAAACGGTATATAATGTTCTTGCGTCATTGGATGAAGAATTTCACCGACTCTTATTTCACAATCACCGTTCTCAAAAGAGGTTATTACAGGAACATGTTTTTCGGTTAAGCTTTCTTCAAAAGTTTTAGCTTCAAGCTTTTCCATTGGTTTGCCGCAGCAAATAAGTTCTCCACCGCCATTAATTATTATTTGAACAATATTTCCGCATACAGAACATTTATACAAATCAAGTTTTTCCATTCATTTCTCCTTTAAAAGTATTATTTATCCAGCAAATTTTAAATTACATTGCTCATATGGCTATTTTTTTAAATTTTCTTTACAAAAGAGCAAATTTTTTATTCTTAAGTTTTAGAATATTGTTATGAAAATTCTGCCAATTTCTCTGAACAGTTTCAAAGCAAGATATATTGCAAAAAATCAAGATGAAAATTTTATGTACCATCTTGAATTAAAGGATAAGAAAGACCACAACAAAATGCTTAAGCAATACAGTTTAGCTACAGCATCGAGTGCTGTAATTGCAGTCTGTGTAGCTTTATTTAATCTTGGCAGAAAACATAAATTTCCCAAAAATATCGTAGAAATACCCGATCTGGATAAAGGTCTTAATAAAATCAAAAATCAAGACAAGTTTATAAGAACTGTAAAAACCAAGTTTTTATATCCTTTAAAAGCGCTTATACTTGGGGATAACAGACTTAGGAAATCCAGAAAATTAAAAACGGGAATAGTCATAACAGGCAATACATCTGACATAAAAGATGTATATAATGCATTCTCTGAGCATATAAGCGAACTTAAAATAGATGTAGTTAAAATTAATCCACAAATATCAAGAAAAACTAAAGATGGAAAAATAATTTTCAAGGATAAAAAAAGAACAACTATTGTAAAAGAATTTAAAAAAGAAATAGATAAAGCTAAAGAAAAATTCAGACAAACAGGGAAATATACAGTAATTTTTCTTGGAGAACTTGATAATGCTACAAATATGTATATTGCAAAATCAAAACATTCAAAATTTGACGAATATCTGATAAATCTTACTAAAGATAAAACATCCGGTGTAATCTGGGCTGCATATACATCTAACGGAAAAACTTTACCTATATATTTTAAAGATTTACCGGTTACGGTAACAAAATTGGAAGGTTAAGATTTTTATTGTAAAATTAAATCTAAGGAGAAAATTATGAGAGAGATTAAATCTATTATATTAGCAGCAGGAAAGGGAACCAGAATGAAATCTGAAACCCCTAAAGTTTTGCACAAAATTTTTGAAAAGCCTTTACTTGGCTATGTACTGGATAATGTTAAAAACATTGTAAATGAATCATTCATAATTGTCGGACACCATGCTGAAGAAGTAACCGAATTTGTAAATAGAAATTACAATGCAGCAAAAACTGTATTGCAAACGCCGCAATTAGGTACAGGACATGCCGTTTCAATGGTTTGCCCCAGTTTAAATAAATTTGAGGGACAAGTAATTATACTGTGCGGAGACACTCCTTTAATAACAGAAAAAACTTTGAGAGATTTTATAGAATATCATAATTCACAAAATTCTGATATTACAGTTATGAGTACAATCTTTGAAAACCCAACAAATTACGGAAGAATAGTAAGAGTAAATAATAACTCTTTAAAATGCATTGTTGAAGAAAAAGATGCTACGGATGAACAGAAAAAGATTAAAGAAGTGAACGCCGGTATATACTGCCTTAACTGGGCAAAAATAAAAGATGCATTCTCTCAATTAACAAGCAATAACGCTCAAGGAGAATATTACCTTACAGATATTATTGCGTGGGGAAAACAAAAAAACTTAAATGTAAACGCATTTATATTAAATAACAGTGACGAAATATACGGTATAAATTCAAGAAAGAACTTAGCTGAAGCTACTAGGATTATTAATAAAAGAAAACTTGATGAGCTTATGGATAGCGGTGTGACAATTGTTGATCCCTCTTCGACCTGGATATCAGAAGATACACAAATCGGAACAGATTCAATAATTTACCCTTCAACATATATTGAAGGTAAAAATTCTATTGGCTGCAATTGTAAAATTGGTCCTTGCGCACATTTGCGAGGAGATGTTGAAGTCGGATGCAATTGTAAAATCGGTAATTTTGTGGAAATAAAAAAAGCAAAAATTGCTGACAACACGAATGTTGGCCACTTAAGCTATATAGGAGATGCGGAATTAGGCTCAAATATAAATATAGGAGCAGGTACAATCACAGCGAATTACAACCCTTTGAGCAAAGTAAAAAGCAAAACGATACTAAAAGATAATGTTAAAATAGGCTCAAACAGCGTACTCGTTGCTCCAGTCACAATAGATGAAGGCGCAAATGTTGGAGCTCTCAGTGTCATAACAAAAGATATACCAAGTTGGTCGTTAGCGCTAACTCGTTCTCCGATAAAGATTTTAAACGACTGGGTAAAAAAAGCATTAAAATAGCTTTGGTAAAATATGAGCATAAAACAAATAAAATGGACAATGTTTATAATCACAGCAATAGGCAATTTTATTGCCATGCTTGATTCAAGTTCGGTAACTCTTGCACTTTTTCCTATGGCAAGAGATTTGGATGTTACAATAAGCCAAATTCAATGGGTTATGGTTGCATATATGCTTATATTAACAGTTTTACTGCCATTCTTCGGAAAATTGGGAGATATATTTTCTAAGAACAAATTATATTCTGCCGGTTTTTTAATATTTGCAATCGGAGCATTACTTAATACAACTGCTAACTCTTTTAATCAATTAATTTTTTACAGATGTATTGAAGCTGTTGGCGCATCAATAATGTTATCTAATGCACAGGCAATTATTGCAACAATATTTAAAGGGGCAAGACGAGGGAAGGCCCTTGGCTTAAACGGATGTTTAGTTGCAATAGGAGGAATTACAGGTCCCGCAGTAGGTGGGATATTAATTAACAGTTTTAGCTGGCATGCTATATTTTACCCTTCTTTTATAACAGGTATACTAGGATTTATTTTCGCAAAAAAATATCTGCCTCACCACAGAGCACTTGATATAAATAATTTTAAATTTGATTATAAAGGATTTATATATTTTACAATAAGTTTGTTCGCACTTCTTCTTGCAATAT
>CACYCU010000046.1 GCA_902772945.1 uncultured bacterium
AAATTGAAAAACAAATTGCACAATATTACTTATATGAAAAAATTTTTACTAATACTTTTCGGCTTATTATTCATAATAATTTGCTATAAAGCATTTTCAATACAAAGTTTACAAGAATCAAGAAAAGTTGACGGTATTGTAGAACCTGTATTTACGCAGGATTGCTTTCCGAGAACTTTGATGCAAAGCGGAGTATCAAAAAGATGTTTTGAACGTGCAAATTTAGGACAAAATATTTTTTGTACAAAATCCGAACTTAAAAATATAGAAGAATATTACAAAAAAGGTCAGGAAAATGATCCGCTTAACGACGGTTCAGGACAATTTTGCGCAGATTAAATTTATTGATGTAATTTTTTCACTACACAACAATACATCTGCACCTGTGTTTGAACACCATCTTTTATGCATTCCTGCATTAAATTTTTTATATAATTTCTTTTATACTGCGGTTTGTGATATTCAAAATAAAATCCGTCAAGTATAACCTTTTTAACATCATCACCTGCAGGCGAGCCAAAATCTCCGGCAAATTTATCCGCACTCTCAATTGTATAAAACGAGATTTTATTTTGTTGTTCAATCTTTTTTGTCTTAGATTTTTCAATTTTGAAATTTTTATCTGATATATAAAATTCTATATCACTCTCTCCGTCATTATAATAAATAAAATTTTTTGACTGAGATAAAGGTTTTGTACTTTCCAGATACCCAATAGGATAAACAAAACCGTTTTTTGCAAAATAGTATAACAATCCATAATTTGAATTTTTATTTTCATCCGCTTTATCAGTAATTATTAAAATTCGTTCCTTTGATTTGTTTATTTTAACTGTTGTGTAATAATAATTTTTTGGGAATTCTGTCAAAACAACGGAATAGTCAAAATAATCTTTTTTGGGATTATATTTGTCTGAAATTTTATTTTTTTTAGTTGAGGGAATAATTGCATTGATTAGCGGTATAAAGTCAAATCGTTCATATTTTTCAAATGTTTTTTTTCTCTCATTGTAGTATTCTTCTGTTACATTTTCCCATTTTTCATCAGAATAAGAAATAAACCATGGCTTTTTGGGATTTTCATATTCGTCATATTTAAAATTAACTTGTGGATATAATTCAGTTGAATTTTCAACCAGATTATAAACTCTAACACCGCTTTCCATTGCACCCGATGAATATTCGTTACACACAAAGCTGTCATCACAAACGTAATATCTGTTTCTTTCGCCGCCACTTATTACATGCCGGGGTTTTCGGTTAACCATTGTATATATATCATAAATTACACCTTTCCAATTACCATCTGCAATTTCGCCAATTAAAAGTTCATCTATTCCGTCAGCATTAACATCAAAATAAGCATATCCGATTTTATCCTTTGGAATTATGTTATACATGTAGCTCATATTTTCTTTTTCAAGTCTTGATGAATCCCATTGTTCAATCATTGCAATAAAATGCTTTTCTAAAACTTTATTGTATAAATTCTGTCCCTTCATTCCTTGATTTCTAAAATATTTTGAGCCTTTGACACCTTGAATATTGAGATTTTCGCCAATGTCATAAAGCAGCTTGAAAGACGCAGGTGCTTCCGGGCTTTTAGTATAATCATATTGGACATCTGTAGGATGTTTAAGAACTATATCGTACAAATTTCCTTTTTTATCAGTTAATTCTCCTATTTTTTTACTTCCGGGAAGAACAGCATGATCTGAGGGATTTTTGTATGCTTTTATTCCAAAGGCAAATCCGCCGAATCCGGCCGCTTTAGAGTCTTTATGGTATACAGAAATTTTGTCTTTTTCGTTTTTTACCTCATAAATCCCTCTCAATTCTTCGGGTAAAGTTATAGAAAACAGTTTATTTTTTATAGTTGTATCTTTAATTAAATCTTTATTTGCGCGAATAAATTCTGTTTTTGTATTGTCTTTATAATCTGCCCAGATTAGTCCTGTACTATCAGCAGTTATATATCCTGAACCGTCTGTGTAATCAATTTTTTCAGTATATTTATTTTGATCATCATAATAACGATAAATATGAATTCCATCTTTATAAATCAGCTTGCCGTTTTTGTCAGGTTTAGCATTAAACCTGTAGATATCCTTTTGCGCAAGATTATCTTCTCTCCATGTAATAAAAATTTGATATTCACTATCATTAGAATAAATATCCATTACAACTCGTTCAGATATTTTTTCAGCCCATCGTCCATTATATTTATTTGCAACATCACCGTATGCACAAGTTTGCATACAAAAAATAATAAATAAAATTAAAGTAAATAATTTTCGCATTTAAATTTCTCCCACACTCATTATAAAACAAATATATTAATCTGATTAGATGATTTAAACAAATAAATAATATTTTAAAATATTTGTTGACAACTTTAGAAAAAAAAATATATACTAACGTAAGAGTTGTTGTAATGAAATTGGAGCTTTATGAAAAAGAATATATTATTTATTGCGGCATTAATTGCTTTAAGTTCACTAAGTGCTGGAACTTCGAATGCTGCTGATGTTACTAGTTGGAGTGATTTAAAGACAAATAGCGAAGAAGCAAATATTAAATTCTCAAACGATATCACAGCTGAAGGTGCTACACCTCCGGCTTCATTTCCATCGCCTATTACATTTTCATCTGCAACAGATCAGACAATCGATGGTAATTATCATTCTTTTTCTTCCCAGGATTTACACACTGACAGATGGTATTATTACTCTTTAAGTGCCTCAAAAACCGGTGGAAGTCTGAGCTTAAAAAATCTAGGAAAATTCTCGGACGGTAGCGCTGATAATAACACATTTTCTTATACAGATGTAAATGGAAATACTGTATATAAAAATATTGATGCTTCGGTAAATAATTGGAAGGGGTATTTTTTAACAATTGGCAAACCAATAACTACCAATATTTCAAATAGCGTTTTTACCGACAATGGAAAAGATACTGATGCAAAATTAATATATGTAAGTGGTTCAGGAACCGGCACTTTAAATGTAACCGACAGCATTTTTTACAACAATAAAGTTGCCAATGTTGAGGGAGTTGTATCAGGCGGCAGATATAATTTAAATGTTGAAAACTCTGTTTTTTACAACAACCACAATGCAAATTATGCCGGTGGTGCTTTATACGGTAATGGTATTGTTAATATAAAAAATTCTTATTTTATTAATAACGCAGCTGAAAAGGATACAGGCGGAGCTATCAGTCTTGGCGGCAGCGCTACTCTAACAATTGAAGGCTCAAGATTTGAAGGTAATTCTTCAAATGATGAAGGCGGAGCTATAAGTGGTTGGGGCTCTACCAATATAGCATTAATCAAAGATTCACAATTTATAAATAATCATAACGGCGGCACAAAATATGATGGTGGTGCTATATCTTTAAGCGGTGGTTATATTCAGACATTGGATAATGTATTATTTGAAGGCAACAGGGCTTGTTCAAAAGGCGGCGGGGTATACGGCGGAATGAACGGGTCTAATACTAAACCGCCAATACTAATAAAAAACACTATATTCAAAAATAATGAGGCAAGTACCGGTGGCGGTTATTATACAGACGGACAGGGAAGAACGAATTATACATACATCACAGACAGTGAATTCACAAATAATATAGTAAAAGCAACAGACCATTATATGGAATTTGGCATTCCTGTTGGTGGTGGTATGATTAGCGCCGGCAACGTTCCTATTATTATTAACAACACAACTTTCACCGGAAATTCTGCTATTCCGGATGGTAGTAGTGCTTACTCTGCCGGTGGCGGAATTTATTTTGCTGGGGAGTCTGCAAGTTATCCATTAAAAATAGTGGACTCAACATTCACCAATAACTCTGCTCTGGAAGGCGGTGCAATATTTATACAGAATGCCGATACCTCTATTATTGCACAGACAAAAGATGTAATATTTAGCGGAAATACTGCCGGTGCAGATACCGATGATTATAACGGCGGTGCTGACATATATTTCCAAGCAGATTCTTATTCTGCAACACTATCATTAAATGCTGCCGAAGATAACAAAATAGTATTTAACGGTTCAATTGCATCTTATATTGAAGGTGATAAAACATCTACAATAGATATCAATAATAGCGGTGTTACTTATAATACATATAACGGCACTACAGAAGCCCCTGTCACTGCCGGTAATGCGGGAGAAATCCAGTTCAACGCCAGAGTTGGTGATGAGAATAATCCGTTTTCTGCCATCAATTTATACGGCGGAACTTTATCAATAGGACAAAACTCTACAGCAAGCAATCCAGACGGATTTTTAAACGATAACAAATTTTATGTCAAAGGTGATAGTACCCTTAATACGGTAAACGGGATAATCGGGAAATTTGTACCAAAGGCATTTGAAATAGGAAACGGCGTTTCTCTTGATTATCAAATGGATGTTGATTTGGCAAACACACAATCTGATACTCTTGGAATAACAGCCAATAACGGTTCGCTTAATTTATCAAGCTTTAACGTTATTTCAGACTCAGATACAGAAGGTTTAAAAATTAAATATTCCGATTCAAATGTAAACGGCAATGTAAAAAGCGGATATTCAATTACAACAAGCACTAAAACCTATGACGTTACAGCAGAAAACGACAGCACAGGCTCTTATATAATATTTTCAGCTTCTGAAGCCGGTGGAGGTCTACCTGCAGCAATAGCAAATGCCTCAGATCAATATATTATTACAAATAACCAAGATGAAAAAGTTGATGCTTGGGAATCTGCAACAGGTAATGTTATTACAAGTGATATTGATATAAATGGCAACGGAAATTCTATTTATACAGAAAACAACATAGATGGTATGGTTGTTTCTGACGGTACAAATACAACATTGAGGAACATTAAAGAATTATCAGGTTTTAATAATGCTTTAACAAATAATAATGGAACTCTTTCTATTATTGATTCCAATATTAAAGGCAACTCAGGAGATGCAGATATTACCAATAATGCCGGTACAATTATAATTAATGCGAAAACAAAAGATATAACAATTGGTAGTGAAAATACTAACAATGCATTGACATCTTCTGGTGGAATAATAGACGTTAAGGGTACAAACAAAGTTACTTTTAACGGTAATGTTAAAGGTTCAAACGATGCATCTATGAATATTTCTGCTGATACTACCTTTAATAATAGCGTGTCAGACATGAATATCAACCAATCATCAGGGGCAGTTAATATAAAAGATTTTTCAGGAGCTGATTATAAATTGAATAATGGTACAGTTAATTTAAACAAATCCGGCAGCTTTTCACCTGATAATTTTGAGTTAAACAACGGTAATGTAAATATAGCAAATGAGTCGGCATTTTCTCCATCATCAAACATATTTAACGGTGGCAATATTAATGCTATCAACAATAATACCGGAAATCTTAATTTCAATACTTTAACATTAAATGATAATATCAATCTTGCTGTTGATGTTGATATGGACAAACAGATTATGGATACTATTTCAGCAGCCACTATAAATGGTGCAGGAAAGATAAATGTAAACCAATTTAATCTTATTTCAGAAACAAATAAACCTAAAATTAGTATTAATTTTGCAAATGGCAATATAAAAAATTATGTATCAACTGATGTTAAAACATTGGAAGGTAAAATTTTTAAATACAATGTAGGTTATGACAGCAAAACAGGTCAATTTAATTTTGCCGGCGGCGGAAGCAGTTCTGAAGGTTATAGTCCTTCAATTCTTGCTTCACCAATAGCAGCTCAATTGCAAGGATATCTAACTCAATTAAATTCTTATGATGAAGCTTTTAGAAACATGGATATGTACATGTTGCTTCCATACAGAGTCAGACAAGCAATGAAATACCGAAATCGTTATGCTATAAGCACATCAGACTATGTTTACGACTCAGATAAAACTATATATGATAATTCTACCGGTTGGGTAAGAACTCATACAACATTTGAAAATGTTCCTTTAAGAAATGGTCCCAAAGTTAACAATATTGCCTACGGTACGTACTTTGGTTCAGAATCTGAATTTTATGACCTTGGTAAAGGCTGGGAAGGTACTTGGGGGCTATATGCAGGATACAACGGCTCTCATCAAACCTATAACGGCATAAGTATGTATCAAAATGGCGGAACATTAGGCATATTGGGAATGGCCTACAAAGGTAATTTTTTCCAAGGCTTAACAATAAATACAGGTGCAAATGGCGGTGAAGCTTCCACAAGATACGGCAATGAAAATTTTGCAATGTTAATGGCCGGTATAGCTTCAAAAACAGGTTATAATTTTGAATTTAAAGATGGTAAATACATTATACAACCAAATCTGTTATTATCTTATTCTTTTGTTAACACTTTTGATTACACAAATGCAGCAGGAGTACATATTTCATCAGATCCGTTACACGCAATTCAAATTGAACCAAATATAAAATTTGTAGCAAATTTGAAAAACGGTTGGCAGCCATATGCGAGTGTAGGTATGGTATGGAGTGTAATGGATGAAACGCACTACAAAGCTAATAATGTTTCTTTGCCGGAATTAAGCGTAAAACCATATGTTAAATATGGTGTTGGTATTAGAAAAACCTGGGGTGAACGTTTTACCGGATTTTTGCAAACATTTATCACAAACGGTGGACGTAACGGTGTTGGTATTCAACTCGGCTTCAGATGGTCACTGGGGAAACAGAAACCAAATTTATAAACATAAGTTTCCAACTCTACCGAATTTTACAGAGTAAGCGAATGTATCCCGACATGCAGTTTGATTAATATAAATGTAAATAGACAGATGGTATGGTTTCATTAGACAGATAGTTTGCACTTTTTGGTAA
>CACYCU010000047.1 GCA_902772945.1 uncultured bacterium
AATTAATGTGAAAACATCTTCAGCAGGATAATTCAGTAAACTTAATGGATTAAGAGAAGGATATGTTTCACAAAGTCCTTTGTTTATGTCAAAAAAAGCCTGTGCCAGCGTTAAATTTTCGCTGGCGTTGGATAATTTTTTGAGCTGTTCTCTCCCTTTAAGTTGTTGATTTTACCTATCGCCCAAGAATATAATTGCTTGCAAACATTTATCAATTCACCACTATTAATTAAGTCCAATTCAGAGTCGGAAATTTTGAAAGTGGCCTTTATAATTTTATCCACTTGAGTTATGTTTTTGGTGAGAATCCCAATTATTTTTTCGCTATTGTCTATGCTTAACCCATCTAAACTTTGAATTATTTGCATTGCTGCCCTATACGGTATTTTCAGCTCATCTGCTTGAGCAACTCTGTCGATATGGGTGAGAGTTTCATCTGTATATATATTTAATTTTAATGTCATTTTTACTCACTTTCTTTTTTATTGAGATTTTTCTGTTATTGTATCTGGAGTTTGCACTTTGGCAAAAAACGTTTCATTCGATTGGGGATTTATGCTTGTATCTAAATTTATAGCTTTAGCGGTTTTACCAGTTGTTTTAAATTTATGAGTTGTGTTAATTCCTGTAAATGTCAATTCTTGTCCGTTTGCTTCTGTGCTATCATCTTTAGTGGAATGCGTAGAATCTGGTATATTGAATTTTCCTTTAAGTCTCCATACAAAAACCTCTGTTCCATCGGTCTTTTCAGTTATATACCCAAGTGCAAAATATTTTACATCACGTTCTCCTTCAATAAGCATTGCTTTTTTTTCATCATATATTTGCCCTGTGATTTGAGCTAACGCCTTAAAAGGAATAGCGCTTGTTGTGATTGTGACCTCGTCTGACCCGGTTGAGTCTATTACTACTGCGGGAACATTATCATAATAATGCGCTTCACTAGACGCTTCTGTGGTTCGTGATAATTCAGCCACACCGGCTATTTCAAATGGAACGCCACAGTCAAATTTATCTGTTGTGTCAGCCACAACTTCTGCCGCAACTAACCCTTTTACCCCTCTATATTCATTAATTTTCAAAAACTTTCCCTCAATTCTTCTTATTTTTTTGTTTGTAAATACTGGACAATTAATCCTCTTCCTGTATGTGTCTTTTCGTCGCTTAACATATCAAAGCCACCTCCGCTTATTATAAAACCTTTCTTTTTTAGTAGTTGTTTTGCAGTTAACAACACAGTATTTACAGTCAAAGGATTTGTGCTATAAAAAGCAATAGTATATACCCAATTTATAGCTGATTCATCATTATCATAAAAACTTTGACCATCAGTTGTGCTGTTCCAAAAAGTGAAAAAACTATCTGGATATGGCTCATCCGCTAATATGCTACCCTGTAAAAAAACTGGATATCCTATTTTTTTTAAATTTTTTATAAGTAAATCAACCATATTTCTAGCTTCTTTCCATTATTGTCTTTATTACTTTGCTAATTTCTTTAACTTGCAGTTTTTTTATTTCTTTTTTTGTCTTTGCCCCATAAATAGCTGTTTTTAAGCCAACTACAGGTTTTGTCCGCGGAGTTCCATACATTAAAAAAATTCCAGTTAGACCTGATTTTTTGAAACAAAATCCTATTTTTATCTCAGCAAGCCCACCTTTCCAATATACTTTCATTTCCTTGTCTATTGAATTTTTAACTCTTCCTGTTGAATATTTACCACTAGCTGGCAGTTTCTCAAGAGATTTTTCTATTTGATAAGTAACGCATTTTTTGCTAGATTTCAAGGCAGATTCTACTCCACATTTTACGGATTTGGCTCCAGCTATTTTATCTAATTTAGCTATTACTTCTTCCCAACCTTTAAAATGCAGTCCTATTTTTCTACGCCCCACCTTTTTTTCCTCTAACTTTCATTTTTATATATTTATGTCTTTGATTAATATCTTCTGGTTCACCAACTACTTCATAACTTTTGTTTCCGATTTTTAAAAGACTAGCGGAAGTAATATCTGGTCTAAACCATGTTTCTATAGTTGCAGTGTCTATTACTCCATAGACATTGTTTATATTAACTTCAGTTCCACCATAGGTTTTAAAAAGACATTGTAAAATTCCAAAAGATTTATATTTTTTTTTGTTAACACCTTGAACATTTTCATAGGTGGGATTAAATAGTTCAGCGGTTGTCGTAAATGGTTCTCTAGGACGATACATTGTTTTGCTTCTCGCTGTATATTAATTGAATGGCTCTTTGATAAAAATATTTCGATAGGGTCCCGGATTCATAATTCCATAAATCACTC
>CACYCU010000048.1 GCA_902772945.1 uncultured bacterium
CAAACATGGTGGTTCGGCGGATTTGCGGACGGATGAAACAAAGTGAAATCCGAATACCTTTTAACAGGACATTTGGTCGGAAGAAAAGTACCGTCATGCTTAACTTGTTTCAGCATCTATCCCGCTTAAGAAGTCTGTCACCCCAAATTTATTTCAGAGTCTCTCTGAAAATAGAAACTACTTTTAATAAGATTTTGAACAAGTTACAAACGACAAAACAGGAAGTTATACTGGCAATAATGTCGATTGGTAAATTCAACAAATTATTTTTTAAACTTTTTCAAATATATCTATTTTGTTTAAATTAACCATTCAAATGTTCTTCACTTATTAATTCTTCGGGCATTTCGCCTAGACGAAGTTTTTCATACCACTCATATGACACAATATTTTTAAATCTTTCATAAGATATTATTTCTCTATTATTTTTGACAAATCTATAATTTATTATTTTGTACAGATTATTAATATAGTATATTCTAATTAAAGTCAAAAAATTTAAAAATTTTGTAGTATATAATAGTTTGGAGGATTTTATGCAAAAATTAAAAAAATTACTACTAATAATTATACCTGTATTAATTGTTTTAACTGCAGGTTGTACAAATATCAAAACTGTCAGTATACAAAAATCAAAATCTGAAAAAAATATTTACTTTGACAAAGGTGTATATAAAATCTATTCTTATGATAAAAAAAATCCATACAAAAATCATTTATATGTTTTTTATGATGAACTTTCCGGTCGTACTGAAGAAAACGTACACGGTATTGGCTTGCCGTTTTCTTGTGTACAAACTGACGGTTATGTAAAGTTTAGATTTGGAGGAATTGACGAACCGGAAAAGGTATTTAAGGTAAAATTTGCAAAAAATGGAGTTATAATAGGATTTTTTGAAAACAGTTCATTAATCATAATGCGCAAATTCTAATAAAAAATATACTATTTTGACATATAAATTTATTAGTATTAAATCCAAAATGGCAGAATCTTAAGTTATAGTTCTAAAAAATTTATTTAGTAACTTGTTAAAAATAAAGGTGAAATTGTTTATATTAAACTTGACTTAAACACAGAAAAAGATTTATTATATGCTTTGAGAACAATATGAAAAAATTATTTTTAATTACTTTATTATTATTTAGTTTAGTGCAAACATCTTTTGCATCACAAATTTCTTGTGATAAAAGCGGTTTTGTTCCTGTTTATACCGTAATTGATGATGCTGCATTTGATATTCGCTACTATTCATCAAATAATTTTACAGGAAACAAAATTAACGGCTACAAAGCTCCCGTTGCATATATGACAAAAGAAGGAGCAAAAGCATTATCAATTGCTGCTGATGATTTAAGAAAACAAGGTTATAGATTACTTATTTGGGACACCTATAGGCCTCAAAAAGCTGTTGATAACTTTGTAGAATGGATAAATAATCCAAATGATGAAGGCGACAAAACTTTTTACCCAAAACTTAAAAAATCAGATTTGCTTAAAGGGCAATATATAATGGAAAAATCAGGACACACAAGAGGTTCAACTGTTGATTTAACATTAATAAAAAAAGATGGTTCTTTTGTTGATATGGGAGGAACTTTTGATTTATTTTCAGAAATTTCCCATCCTGATTACAAAAAACTGACAAGAACACAAAAAAATAACAGGAAAATATTACATAATGCAATGATAAAAGCCGGTTTTAACGGTATAGACTCTGAATGGTGGCATTTTACCTTAAAAAATGAACCCTATCCGGATACATATTTTAATTTCGATGTAGAATAAATATTATGAAGAATTTTTTAATTAATAATAATTCTGATACTCTTTTAATATTTTTTACGGGTTGGGGATGTGATGAATCTGGGTTTGAACATTTAAAATCCGGTTCAGATGTTTTATTATTGTATGATTTTTTGGATTTAAATTTAGATTTTGATTTTACAAAGTATAAAAAATTCGATTTAATAGCTTTTTCTGCGGGAGTATTTATTGCATCAATTATGAATTTTGATTTTAAAATAGACAGAAAAATTGCAATTAGCGGAAATCCTTATTTATTTGATGAAAAACTGGGACTTTCAAAAGAAATTCAAAATACTTTATGCAATATTAACGAAAAAAATGCCGATGATTTTGCAAAAAATTATTTGATAAAAACAAATGAAGAATGGAAAATTTTTCATCATTCAAACAGAACTATTTCAAGCTGTCAAAAAGAATTTGAAAGTTTAAAAAATTTATATACTGAAAACTCTCAAAAAATAAAAGATTCTTTTGATTTTGCAATAATAGGCGAAGATGATATTATATTCAATATTTCTGCACAAAAAAAAATTTATGGAAAAAGATTAAATTTAGTAAATAATGCACGTCATAATTTATTTTTTAGAATAAACAGATATGAGCAAATTTTTGATTTTATATCAAAAAAATGATTTTTATAGTATTTACTCCGTGTTATAATAATAGTTATCGTATTATTTATTTGAGGAATATATGGCTACATTAAAAACATCAATATTAGGAATAGAGTTTGAAAACCCTTTTATATTGGCATCAGCACCTCCTACAGCATCAATAGACAGCATTGATAAAGCATTTGAAATGGGATGGGGTGGGGCTGTTTTAAAAACAATAACTCCTGATGACTTGGAAATGATTGAGGCAAGCCCTCGTTATGCTACAATTAAAGAAAAAGGTAAAGTAATTTGTCTGCAAAACATAGAATTATTAAGTCATGAAACCGTTCAATACTGGATTGAAGGAATTAAATACCTGAAAAAAAAGCACCCCTCAAAAGTTATAATTGCAAGTATTATGGCACCTGTTGAACGCAAAGAATGGCAAAATCTTGTTACAACACTGAATGAAACACCAATAGACGCTTTTGAACTTAATTTTTCTTGTCCGCATGGTATGCCTGAAAAACATATAGGAATGGCAATCGGAACAAGCGCAGAAATTTCAACACTTATAACAGCTTGGGTTAAAGCCGTTGCTACAAAACCGGTTTTTGTAAAATTAACGCCAAATGTAACCGATATTAACTGGATTGCAAATGCTGTTGAAAGAGCCGGTGCAGACGGATTTGCTGCAATTAACACAGTGCAAAGTTTTATGGGTATTAATTTGGATACATTAGAGCCTGTTCTTAATATTGATGGTTACTCAACATATGGCGGATTATCCGGAGAAGCGGTAAAGCCAATAGGATTTAGATGTGTCGCTCAATTAAGACAAAATTCCTGTTTACCAATTTTAGGTATGGGGGGAATTTCTTCTTGGGAAGATGCGGCACAGTATATTGCACTTGGTTCTGACGCCGTTCAAATTTGTACTGAAGTAATGATAAACGGTTACGGAATAATTAACGGCTTAAAATCAGGTCTGTTAAATTTTTTGGAATCAAAAGGATTTAATAATATACCAGAACTAAAAAACATTGCAATTCAAAAAATTACATCACATGAAAATTTAAATAAAAAATCTCATCTTTATCCTTCTATAGATAAAGAAAAATGTATATCTTGCGGAAAGTGTGCAAAGATATGCTCCGAATCAGAATATAATGCATTAAACCTTGATAAAGATTGTTTACGTCTGGACAAAGATTTTTGCGTTGGGTGTTCATTATGCAGTCATGTATGTCCAAAGGAAGCAATAAAAATGTGTTGTTGAAAGTATTAATTGGAGTAATTGTATGGGAATTTTATTATCTGTAATATGCATTATATTGTCTTTATTAACAATTATTATTATTTTAAAAATTAATACATTAAAAAATATTGAATACCAAAAACCAGAAATTTTATCAGATAAAAAAATATTAATTGTTTATTATTCAAATGGCAGCAATACTAAAAATGTTGCACAAAATATTCATTCTATAACAGATGGAAATTTAAAAGAAATTATACTAACTGAAAATTACCCAAAAAATATATTTAAAATGTCAAATCTTGTAAGACAACAAATGAAAACCGGATCATTATCTAAAATTGAAGAAATTGATATATCGGATTATGATGTTATTTTTATAGGTTCTCCTATTTGGGGTTTTTCAATATCATTACCGGTAAAGGCGTTTTTAAAAAATAATAACTTCCAAAATAAAACAATAATCCCGTTCTTTACATATTCAGGTGGTGCTTGTAAAAATAAAATATTGAATGAATTTAAAAATTTCACGAATACTAAAGAAATAAAAAAACCTTTGTTCATGTTTGAAAATGGAATTATATTCACAAAAGAACAAATTATAAAATGGTTAAATAACATTTAATGCAGCTATCACTAAGAACAAATTATAGAGGATTGTGGTAAAGATTGATATATGTTTTATTAACCACAATTGAATATTAGTTATTAAAGATTCTTTTCCATAACCAGTTACTTATATCTTCATTTATCATTAAATTAGCTAATATGTATTTGATACATTCTCTGCGGATATTTCTAATTGTAATCCTCAATATCATTGATTTCTCCGGTATAGTGAGCAAGCGGATGAGTTAGGGTAAGTCTGCTCTGCATAAAAATTTGCCAGTCATTGTGTAAACATTAATGTAACTTAAGTCAAACAAACTGTATTTTATTATGACTTTCTGCCTTAAGCCATAAAGTGCATCATTGTAGTAATCCGATTTCAAAAATCTTATTCCCTGACTTGTTATAGTTTTAATTTCCTGTGCTAACATCAAATCGTCAAGCTCTCTCGGATTTATTGCTTAATCAGAAAATACATTCGCTAACTGACATTTTTGAAATATTTATGTTATTTTATGAACGGAGGATATTTTTATGAACGATATTAAATTACAGGGCCTTGATATTGAGGGTAATGAAAAAGAATTTTCTTTAAATGATTTTAAAGGGCAAAAGGTTATTTTATATTTTTACCCAAAAGATAATACATCCGGCTGTACTCAAGAAGCTTGTGATTTTAGGGATAATATTAATCGTTTAACAAGTTATGCAACAGTAATAGGTGTAAGTCCTGACAGTATAAAAAGTCATAAATCTTTTAAAGAAAAACAAAGTTTGAATTTCATTCTGCTATCTGACCCTGAGCATAAACTTGCGGAAAAATTTGAAGTTTGGAGAGAAAAATCAATGTATGGCAGAAAATATATGGGAATTGAACGCTCAACATTTATAATTGATAAAGACGGCA
>CACYCU010000049.1 GCA_902772945.1 uncultured bacterium
TAGAAAAGATGTGCTTGCAAAATGTTATGGTGGTGATGTGTCAAGAAAGCGTAAACTTCTTGATAAACAGAAGAAAGGTAAAAAGCGTATGCGTACCTTTGGTTCGGTTGAAATTCCTCAAGAGGCATTTATACAAGCCCTTAAAATTGGTGATGAATAGAGGTTTAAATTGAAGAAATTTGTTGCAGATGAAAAAGATTTAAAGCCTGAGACTTTTGAAAATTTGATGGTTGCTAAAACTGAGAATATTGAAGCAATCAATGGGGTGAAATATTATTATTTTGGCCGAACCTATATGGTTATGAATTTAAAAACATCTCTTGCGCGTAAAAGGAAAAAATTGCTTGAGATTTTGGATGAAGTAAATAATGATATCTTACTTCAAAATTTGGCTTTAAAGTCTGTGAAGGATTCAATTTCTGATATAATTTATAATAAGATTGCAGAAGTGGATTATAAAATACAGGTTAAAAAATTTAGAATAAGATTTTTTAAGTTTAATATTTGGGATAGATAATATGATTGATTTTGTAAAGGGTGCAGAGACAGCAAAATTTTATCTTACTGAAATTGAAAAAATAAATGCTATAAAATCTCAAAGAAGACGTTATGAAAAAATGATACTTCTTGCAAATAAATGGGCAAATGATATCGATGAAAGAAAAAATTTAACTGATGGATTTAATCAATATATCAGTGAACTTATTTGGGGATATATAGACTTGTATAAACCAGTTCCATTTAAGAAAAAACTTAAAAACTTTGTTGCAAATATGAATATTTACGGGAGGTAATATGAAAAAAAGATATAAATGTCCAGTTGATTATTATTTAAATGAAATTGGTAGAGTTGAACGAATTAAATTTAAGCATCTTCGTTATATGGAGTTGTTGAAACTTGCAAAAAAATGGGAAAGCGATGAGAATGTGAGAGCATGGATGCCAGACTTTTTTAATTCTGTTATTTCTGAAATTATTAAAATAAGATTGGAATCTTATAAGCCGGTTTCTTTTAAAGAAAATGTAAAAAATATCTTTAATTCAAAAGAAAGATAAAATTCAAACGATTGTTTGATTTTCTATTACGATATAAAAAAAGCCCTTTTGCAAGGGCTTTTGTTTTTTTCAATATTATTAAAATAGTGGTTTACCGGTCATTTCACTTGGAATTGGTAAATCAAGTAATTTTAGTAATGTTGGAGCAACATCACCAAGTTTTCCATCTCGTAAAGATGTTATGCTTTTATCGTTGCTTACAAGTATGGAATATACTGGATTTGTTGTGTGTGCGGTGAAAGGTTTACCATTATCATCGAACATTTTTTCACAATTTCCGTGATCGGCGATTATTAACATTGCACCATTTTTAGCTAGTATTGCTTTTTCAAGACGTGCAATACAATTATCTATGGTTTCAGCAGCTTTGATTGCAGCTTCCATCATACCTGTATGACCGACCATATCACCGTTTGCATAGTTAAGGATTATTGTGTCATACTTATCTTCTGCAATTACTTTTTCAAGAGCATCAGTGATTTCGTATGCAGACATTTCAGGTTTCAAATCATAAGTTGCAACAGCAGGTGAAGGAATTAAAATTCTGTCTTCGCCAGGGAAAACCTTTTCTTCGCCACCGTTAAAGAAAAATGTTACGTGTGCATATTTTTCGGTTTCAGCAGTTCTAAATTGTTTAATGCCGTTATTTTCTAAAACATCACCTAATATATTGACTAATTTTTCTTTTGGAAATGCTACAGGAAATGTAAAATCTTCATTATACTTTGTCATTGTGACATAGCAAAGATTTTTGAGAACTTTTTTTCTTTCAAATCCGTCAAAATCCTCAAAGTTAAGAGCCTTAGAAACTTCTCTTGCTCTGTCTGGTCTGTAGTTAAAGAAAATAACTGCATCGTTATCATGGATTCTGGATTCTTCTCCGCCAATAACTGTAGGAAGTACAAATTCATCATTGTCTCCTCTTGCGTAAGATTCTTTTACACCTTCGCATGCTGATGAAGAATGCTCACCTTCTCCAAGAAGCAGTGCATTGTAGCCTTTTTCAACCCTTTCCCAACGATTGTCACGATCCATTATATAATATCTTCCGATAATAGTTGCAATTTGCGGAAGATTATATTTTTTTAATTCATCTTCTACTTTTTCAAGGTATGTGCAAGCACTTTGCGGAGGTGTATCACGTCCATCCAAAAATGCATGAACATAAACTTTTTCCAATCCTTCATCAGCGGCGAGCTTTATTAAAGCCAAAACATGGTCAAGTGATGAATGTACTCCGCCTGTAGAAACAAGTCCGAATATATGCAATGCGGAATTGTTTTGTTTTGCGTGATTTATTGCCATTAAAAAGCGTTCATTTTTGAAAAAGCTTCCGTCTTTAATGCTTCTGTTAATTTTGGACAAATCCTGATAAACAATTCTTCCGGCACCAAGATTCAAGTGTCCGACCTCGCTGTTACCCATTTGACCTTCAGGTAACCCAACGTATTCTCCGTCTGCGTGAATAGATATTGACGGATAATCCTTTATCAAATTATCAACATTTACTGAATGCGCAAGTTTAGTTGCATCATATTCCGGGTGGTTTGTACTGATTCCCCATCCGTCCATAATACATAATAATACTCTCTGTGTCATTTTTAATACTCCTCAATAGAGAAAGTGTATCAAAAACACAAATCAAAAACAAGAGGGCTTAATAATCCATTTTCCAGCCTTTTTCTATTATGCGGCCGGCACATCCAAATCCGTTACCGGATTCGGTACAGCTATTTGATCCAGCATCCCAAACGTAAGTATTTGTACAGTTTTGAATACACTGTTCATTGCCGGAATTGCCACAACCGGTATCTCTGCACCATTTTGAGATTACAGCTCTGCTGCCAAAAGGTGTTACAAGTCCGTCATCTGTAAGAACAAAGGCAAATACATCTCTGCCGAATTTGTTAGGTTTCTTTTCTCCGTTTACGTCAAGTATAAAACAGGTAAGCCCATAGCCTCCGAGCGGCATAAATCCTACAGATGTTGTTGATTTATATATAGTGTTAAATCCTATTTGTGCACCATCTGTAAAAGTTATTATTGTGGGGTAGCTCTAAACGGTAGAATTATTATTTAGGTTAGAAAAGGATCTGCTTGGAGGAGTGGATTTTTTATCTATAGTTAGATTAAAATATTTCGATAAATTATCCAAAAAAGTTGCACAATAAGAATATGAAGTACAACTAGCACCCGTATTTGGTAAATAGCTCCATAATTCAGTATTGTACAATTTGTCGACACCGTCATCTGCCATAGCTTTTTTGAAACCGTTTTCTAATACAGAAACAGTTTTTTTCAATTGATTTACCCATACTTGTTTTTGATAATTGGCTATCAAACTCGGGATGGTCAAAGCTGCTACAACACCGATAATTCCCAAAGTTATTAAAACTTCTGCTAAAGTGAATCCTTTTTTCATATTATTCTCTCCTAATATATTATCTGAATATATACAGTTCTGTTTCTTGGTTTGTTGTCAAAATCAACAAGTACAATTTGCTGCCATTGCCCCAGCTGTAATGCTCCGTCAATTAATGGCACATATGTTGAATTGCCGACAATTGAAGCTCTTATGTGCGCATATCCGTTCCCGTCATGCCACATTGCATCGTGATGATACTCTTTATCAACAGGTGCAACTTTTTCTAGCGCTTCCGGCAAATCAACTAAAAGACCCGGTTCAAATTCAATATTTGTGACTGATACTGTACTCCCGGCAACATATACGTGCACCGCAGCATTTTGAAGGGAGTGTGAATATACATGGTGCTTCACTTGCTGAGTAATGTCTACAACATCCGTATTTCCTTTTGTGTTAATAGTAAATTTTTCATTAATGATTGTCATAAGCTAAACCTTACATTCCCGTCTTTTATGAGCTTTCTTCCCTTTGAATATACAGAATATGGAATTTCCTGTTTTATTATGTCTTTATAGTCTTCTCCATCCATTAGTTTGAATACATTAAAATCTGCATCTTTACCGATTTCAATTGAGCCGATTGAATTTTCAAGTCTTAAAATTTTAGCGGGGTATATTGTTAGATATTTTATCAATTCAACGACGTCTATAATGTTGTCACTATTAGCTTCAGCTGCAAGCTTTAGCAGGCTGAAGGTTCTGCCTTTCGAAAAACTTTGGGTGGAAAATCCAAAGTTTTGCCCAAATTTTTCCACAACTTCTTTAAAATCAAGCTTTTTATTACAAATTTCTTCGCTATATTTTGGTTGATAAATGTATTTAGCACCTGTTTCTGCAAGTTCAGAAATTTCTGATGTATCATAATTAGCATTTGCAACCAAGACTTTTTTCGTTAAAACTTTCAAATTATTTAGGTATTGAACAGGTGTCAAATTTCTTGAATATGGAGTTATTTTTCTCATCCCCATATATTTATGCAAAAGATCAATATCAGAAAAACCGTGTTCCAACCATTCTATTTCGTCTTTAGATTCTGCAAAGCGGGTCATAAGTATCATATTGTGTTTTCTGCAATATTTTGAGAACAGTTCCCAAAGCTTTCTGTGTACTCCTGATATTGAATTAAGCATAATACCGATGTGAGTATTTTCACCTTTATGATAAACAAAATCTTCAATTTTTGTTCTCATAGTTTTGAAAGTTTTTTTGCTGTGGTCTTTGCTATCTGAAAAAACTTCAAAGAAAAGATAATTTTTTATCGGTAATTTATTTACAATTTCAAAATATTTATATTCTTTTGAAACTTGAGCAATACAAGTTGTTCCCGATTTTATCGATTCTATAACGCCGTGTTTAAAGGACTCTGTTTTTTGATTTCTGTCTAAAGCAAAATAATTGCATAAAATTCCTGCCCATTTACGAGAGTAATTGTTTTGAGCGACTCCTGCAAAGTTATATTTTAAACTTAGAGTTTTAAAAAATTTTTTAAGCCTTCTTTTAAAATCATTTGGATTAAGTTCTAAAATATCTGTATATTGATACTGAGTGAGTAAATCAATAAATCCCGGAGTAATAACTGCATTTCCAAGGTCTTTTACATATTTTTCATCAAAATCAACTTTGTCATTAGGAATTATGTCGATAATTTTACCCTCATCGACAACAATTGCCATATCCCTCAAAACTTCATCCGCGGATGTCAAAATCCATTTTGCTTTATAACATTTCATAAAAAAATTATATATTATATGAATTGAAATTACAAGTATTATATTTAGCCGTACATTTCATCTTTATAGAATACAAATTCCAAAGCTCCGATGATAATTGTGTCACCGTCTTTAATTCCCATTTTGGTCAATTCATCAAAAACTCCCATACCTTTGAGAATATTTTGAAACCTTATTACTTGTTCTGAATTTCTGTCGCTTGTAACAGCTGCAATTCTTTCAATTTTTCCGCCTTGAACTATGTATGTTTCTTTGTCAACTTTAAATATTTCAAAAGCACTGTCATCGTTGTTGTATGCTCCAAGATCTTCTTCAACCGTTATTTCAATTTCTGTTTTTGGTATTTCGTCAACTTTTTCACCCATAAAATCCAGCAACTTTTCAATATTTTCACCGGTAACTGCGGAAATCGCAAAAATATTATCAGTTTCTTTCGAAAATTGTTCTAAAAGAATATTTTTTCTATCTTCATCAATTGCATCAATTTTGTTAAGTACAACTATTTGATAAAGTTTTGACAATTTTTCAGAATATTTTTCAAGTTCGTGGTTAATTTTTTTATAATTTTCAAACGGATTTTCTTCTGTTGAATCTATCAAATGAACTAAAAATCGACAACGTTCAACGTGTCTTAAAAAGTCGTGTCCCAAACCGACGCCTTCTGAGGCTCCCTCAATTAATCCCGGAATATCTGCAACGACATAGCCGTCACCTGAACGCTTTTTTACAACTCCAAGATTTGGGATTAGTGTTGTAAAAGGATAATCGGCAATTTTGGGCTTTGCGGAGCTTATTCTGCTTATTAATGTTGACTTGCCGGCATTCGGCATTCCTAATAAGCCGACATCAGCAATAAGTTTTAATTCTAAAAAGAGTTCTCTTTCAATCGGAGGTTCTCCGGGCTCGCAAAATTGGGGAGCTCGTTTTTGAGCGGTAGCAAATCTCGCGTTTCCTCTTCCTCCTCTTCCGCCCTTTGCAACAAGAACAATCTGTTCATGTTTTGTTAAATCTGCAATGATATTTCCTGTCTTGACATCTTTTACAACTGTTCCTACAGGAACTTTTATGAATAAATCTTTTGCACAGCGTCCGTGCATGTTTTTTATACCGCCATTCTCGCCGGCTTCTGCTTTAAACACGGATTTGTGTTTGAAATCCATCAATGTTGACATATTTTCATCAGCTATAAGATATACATCTCCGCCTCTGCCGCCGTCTCCGCCAGCAGGGCCGCCTTTGTCAACATATTTTTCTCTGCGCCAAGCAACCATACCGTTGCCGCCACGTCCGGATACTACTCTGATTTTACTTTTATCTATAAATTTCATTTTTAAAAATTTGCCTGTGATAGAATATATTTGTGTAATATATTTTCGTAATATAATAAATATACTATGAAAAATACAAAATACAAATTATTTTCAAACGAACCTGTCAATATAGGAATAGAAAGCGATTATGATAATTATATAATGGCGATTGAATCAAGCTGTGATGAAACTGCCTGTTCTATTGTAAAAAACGGACGAGAAGTAGTTGCGAACGTTGTAGCATCTCAAATCAAAACTCACGCGCAATTCGGAGGAGTGATTCCTGAAATTGCGGCAAGAGAGCATATGGATTCTATCAATATAGTTATTGAAGAAGCGTTTAAGCAAGCAAGAGAAAATTCAAATATAGAACCAAATGATATAACAGCATTTGCAGGTACTGTAGGTCCCGGGCTTGTCGGTTGTCTTTTGGTCGGACTCAATGCCGCAAAGACTCTTGCACTAACATATGATAAGCCATTTATAGGTGTAAACCATTTGAATGCACATCTTTGTGCAAACTATCTTGATACGGATTTAAAACCACCGTTTATGGCACTTTTGGTGAGCGGAGGACATACGCAAATTATTGATGTTAAATCTTATTCTGAACAAACAATTTTGGGCGAGACTATAGATGATGCAGTGGGTGAAGCTTATGACAAAGTTGCGAGGTTGATTGGCTTGCCGTATCCGGGCGGCCCAAAACTTGATAAATTAGCTCAAGAGGGAAATCCTTTTGCATATAAATTGCCGGAATCAAAGGTCGAAGGATATAATTTTAGTTTTAGCGGATTGAAAACTGCAGTCTTAAGACTTGTCAAATCTTTTGAAGGAAAAGAATTGCCTGTAAATGATATTTGTGCAAGCTTTCAGGAAACAGTATCTTCAACTCTTTTGCGAAAATTAAAAAAGGCACTCGAAGTTTCAGGCTACAAGCAGGTTGTAATAGCGGGTGGAGTTGCGGCAAATTCTGAAATAAGGCGTAAGATATTTAATTTAGAAAATGAAGGTTACAAAGTATTTGCACCACCAATGAAGTATTGTACGGATAATGCTGCTATGGTTGCTTCTTGTGCATATTTTAATACTAATACTTTTGATGATGTCAATGTCGAAGTCTTTTCTCGGGTAAAATAAAGAATTATGCGAATACGGGATATTTACTTAAAATAAAATCAGTAATTTCTTTTTCAAGTTGAATTCCGTGGTGATGATTTACTTCTTTTATAAAATAGCAAGGGCTTGTAACATTTATTTCTATAATTTTTTCATCTATTACATCAAGGCCTGCCATTGGAAGTCCCAAGAGATTAAGTTCTTTTGCAACGGGTACAAATTTTTCTTTTTCTTCAGGTGTCAATTCAGCTCTTATAATATTACTGTCACAGTGTTCGTTGAACTTGAAATTGTTATTGGACGGGAGTTTTTGAATGCATACATCCAATACTTTGTCTCCTAAAAACATAACTCTTTTATCTCCAAACCTTGCTTTTGGAATATATTTTTGAACCATAATAAGTTGTTTGCCGTTATTTGTCATAAGGTTGATTATAACAGCAGTGTTTTTATCCCCCTTTTTTAAAGTCATAACGCCGGAGCCAAAGCAAGCATTTAATGGCTTTAGAACAATTTCTTCATGATAGTTTAAAAATTCTATAATATCACTCTTCGAAGAAGTAACAATATTTTCAGGCATTAACCCCAAAAATTTTACAGCGTGTAATTTTTCATTAAAATCTCTGATTGCAGAAGGATCATTTAATATTGTTGTATTATTTCTATCCACAAAGTCAAAAATGTATGTAGCATTAATATAATCATTATCTACAGGCGGATCAGGTCTAAACATTACAAGTTGAAAATCATTTATTTTACGAGAAAGAAGTTGTTTTTCATAAAATATATTTCCGTCTTTTTCAAAAGCCTTGAAACATCCTGCATACGGAATTCCCGATTTTAAAGACAGATTATCAATTGTTGTGATAAAAACATCTTTATTGTTTCTTATAAGCTCTCTTATAATCCAAAAATTTGTAACCAAATCATTAAATTCAAAATACTTAAGTTCAAGTCTATCAATAACAAATAATATACTCATATAAACCTCTTATAAATATAATAAATCTAAAATAATAATAAACAATAAGAAAGAAGAACAATATTAGGTAAAACCCATAAATATACGCTATTGACAAGATTTTAAATCATATGTTAATATTTGATTTGTAATATTTCTTAATATTTGAGAAAAAAAAAGCAATAATTTTTTTGTTCAAATGTTAATATATACATAAAGTGTGTAATTATAAATTTACGAAAGGTAGAAATTTATGTCAGTAGATGCAATTAATGCGGCAGAACCGCAAAGAAAAAGCCCTGTAGGCGCAGCTATCGGAACAGGTGTCGTTTTAGGAGCTGCAGGTGCAGGCACAGGCTATTTAATGTCAAAACGTCCTGATTTGGAAAAAGTTTTTGCAATGCCTGCAGACAAATTTGAAGCAGCAACAAAAGATGCTAAAGATGAAGTAAAAACAGCAGCAGACACAATCGCTGAAGGTAGAAATGAATACGCAAAAGCTGGTGAAACAGAACGTGCGACTTTAGGCTCTAAGATAATGGAAAGAGCTGAGTTTATTAATAATGAAGAAAAAGTAAAACCCGATAACTTAGATGCATTGAAAAACAAAGTAGCTGAAGAAAAAGGTAAATTAGATGCAAAAAAAGTTAAAGTAGACGACGCTGATAAATCATATCAAGAACTAACAAATGAAGTAAAAACAAAAAGAGCAGAATGGATAAAGGCTAAAAAAGCTTTAGCAGGAGCTGCTGAAGGCGATGCTAAAACAGAAGCACAAACTAAACTTAATGATGCAAAAAAAGCTTTAGACAAAGCTATAGAAAATAGAAAAACATTCAAAGCCGAAGTTGGTAACTATATAAAAGCTGAAAGAGATTTGTCAAAAGCAAGAATTGAAAAATTCAATTCAATAAAAGGTGAAGGCGAAGCAAAAGCACTTTCAGATGCTCTAACAGAAGCTTCAAATAAATTCCAAGAAGTTAAGAAAACAAAGATGACTGAATTGGTAGGCAAACAAGAATACAAAGATGCTTTTGCTAAAATCCAAAAATTGTTCTCAAGAGAACACGTTGGCAAAAACATGGGTATCTACGGCGGTATCGCAGCAGCTGTAGGTTTGATTGCAGGCTACTTGATGGGCGGCAAAAAAGAAGCATAGACATAAAATTTCTTAATATAAATAAAAAAGACCGATTTTAATCGGTCTTTTTTATTTGTTCTCTGTATCTTAAACTTTGTTAGGATCTAATACTACACAATTAGAATTGTTTACTTGAACCAATGACATAAATCTTTGAATGTCAGCTTGGATTTCTGGCATTGTGTTGTAATGCATTGGAATAACTGTTTGTGCACCAATCCAATGAGCTGCTACAGCTGCGTGTTCAACATCCATTGTATATGTTCCGCCGATTGGAAGCATTGCAATGTTTGGTCTGTATAGTTCTTTGATTGTTTTCATTTCGGAAGTCAAAGCTGTATCGCCTGCGTGATACATTCTTACGTTTTGAGTGTCAACGATGATTCCTGCTGCCATTCCGCCGTATCTTCCGTCAGGCAAAGAACTTGTGTGATAAGCAGGAACAAAAACTACTCTGCCCCAATCAAAATTAATCCAACCGCCAAAGTTTACAGGTCTGACTTTACATCCCTGTTCTTCACAATATTTTGCAAGTTCTACAATTGCTGTAATTGTTGCATCTTTTTCTTTTGCAATTTCTATTGCTTCACCTAAATGATCTCCGTGCGCATGAGTCAATAAAATATCAGTAATGTTTGATTCATGCCAGTTGTATTTTTCGTTGTGTTTAGTAAACGGATCAATCATTATTGATTGATTTTCAAGTTTAATTTCAAATGCGCTGTGACCAATGTACTTCAAGTCCATATTTCTCTCCTTATTTTTATTAAGACACAATATCTATAATTTTATTATACAATATAAACATGAATTATGAAAAGTATATGAATATCTGTATACAATTAGCTAAAAATGGCGAAGGAAAAGTGTCTCCAAATCCTCTGGTCGGATGTGTTGTTTTGGATAAAGATGGAAATCAGATATCCACCGGCTATCACGCAAAATACGGTGAAAATCATGCCGAAAGAGATGCCCTGTTAAAATTAAAAAACGGAGAAGAAAAAGACGGTACGTTAATTGTTAACCTTGAACCTTGCTCTCATCATGGAAAAACTCCACCTTGTGTTGACTTGATTATTGAGCGGGGTATAAAAAAAGTTGTAATAGGTATGAGAGATGTAAACCCAATTGTTAATGGTGTTCAAAAGTTAAAAAATGCGGGGATTGAGGTTATAGAAGGCGTTTTGGAAGATAAATGTAAAGAATTAAACGAAATTTTTATAAAAAATATGACGCAAAACAAGCCGTTTGTTGCGATAAAAACTGCGACTACGCTTGACGGGAAAATAGCGACTTCAACGGGTTCTTCAAAGTGGATTACATCAAGCGAGGCCAGAGAAGAAGTAAAAAATATCAGAAACCGCTATGATGCGATTATGACGACATCTTCTACAATTCTTGCAGATAATCCGTCAATGATTCATAATAAAAAAATTATTTTGGACAGATGTTTGAAAACGGATTTAGAATCAAAAATCTATAAGCAAGGAGAGATTTATCTTTTTAATCAAACAATTGATATGTTCGAGGGTGGAATTAATTTTATAAAAACACCATCAAAAGAAAATAAACTTGACTTAAATTTTGTATTAAAAAGAACCAATGAACTTGGCATAAAAAGTATTTTAATCGAAGCAGGCGGTCATTTGAACGGAGAAGCCTTAAAATATGCTGATAAAATATATCATTTTATCGCCCCAAAAATTACAGGGGATAATAGTTCACTGTCTTGCTTTGATTACAGAAAAATTTCAGAAATTTCTGAAAGTAGTGAATATACAATAGATTCTGTTGAAATATTTGAACCTGATATCTTGTTGACATATTATCCTAATCGATAATTTTCCCGTCAAAAAGATCTACAACCATATTTACGTTATCTGAGTGCATTGAAGAATTCGTTTTTTTGACTTCCGGCTTTGTAATTTCTTCTTTTAATTCTTGAACTTCTTCAGGCTCAACTTCCGGTTGCTCTGCCTGTTTGGGTCTGGGCTGAGGAACTGTCGCAGGTTGCTTTGATGGCTGTATAGTTTCATCTCCGGCCATAGGCAATCTGATTATGATATTTGAAGATGTTTGACCGAACAAACTGTCTACGGCATCCACAATTGCCTGATGCTTAACACCTGTTTGAACCTGTTTCATAAACATTTCATTTTTCATTGAAATTATAGTTTCATCAGGTGAAATTTTTACAGGGGTTGCCCATTGTTTCAGGAGTGCTTTTGCAGGCGTGCTTTGTACTAATGATAAAAGTTGTCCCCATAAATCTGACAAATTTGTATCTGCTGATTTTGATTTTGGCATTGGGGAATAATCGCTATTAACTGAATTGCTGTTTACCTCTTCGGAATTTTTATGGTTGTCTCCAACGGCTGCTCCCTCTACTAATTTATGAGAGGGTTGAGGTGGAGTTAAAATTTCAGGTTTTGTAACAGGTGAAGGCGCTGTTTTATAAGCGGAAACTTTAACAGGTTCTATAATTCCGCCTTCCAGTCGAGAAATTCTGTTCTGAAGTTCTACCAATTTGGTATTTTCTGTAAGATTTGCAAGATCTATAATTGCAATTTCCAACCACAGACGAGGATTGTTTGTAAGTTTTAATTCTTTAATGTATTCAGAACATTTATCAATTAAAAATATTATTTGATGAGTTTCTAAATCTTTTGCTTGTTTTTCAAGTTCTGAAACCTGTACTTCATTAGCCTGTGTAAGTTCTATTGTAATATCTTTTTGACAATTTTTTGCAATTAACAGATTTTTAAAATAATCCATCAAATTGGTTAATATTTGAACCGGTTCGTTTCCGGAGTTATATATTTTATTTAATATTTCGACAGCTTCTTGGTGATTAGATTCAATTATACTTTTGCATAAAGAATTTAATGTATCAAAAGAAAGTCTGCCGAGCAGGTTGTTAATATCATCTGTAGATATTGCATCTTTTGAATTGAGTACACTTAGTTGGTCCAAAAGGGCTATACTGTCTCTCATCCCGCCTGCGGAATTCTTTGCAATTGTATACAAAGCATCATCTGTTATATTAATTTTTTCTTGTTCGGAAATGTATTTTAGATGCTTAACAATGTCATCTGTTGTAATTCTTTTGAAATCAAATCTTTGACAGCGGCTTTTTATTGTATCCAAAACCTTATGAACCTCTGTTGTTGCAAGTATAAAGATGACATTTTTCGGAGGTTCTTCAAGTGTTTTCAAAAGTGCATTAAATGCGGTAGTAGACAGCATGTGAACTTCGTCAATAATATATATTTTATATCTGCTGTTAACCGGAGCATACATGACCTTTTCTAAGATGTTTTGAGCATCTTCAACTTTTCTGTTGCTTGCGGCGTCTATTTCTATAACATCCATTGGTGTTGAATTTGTTATATCAATGCAATTTTCGCATTTGCCGCAAGGGTTAATTGTAGGACCTTCTTTGCAGTTTAAAGATTTAGCAAAAATTCTTGCAGTAGACGTTTTGCCTGTTCCTCTTGGACCTGTAAAAAGGTATGCGTGCGAAATTTTGTTTAGCTCAATAGCACTGGTTAAAGCCTTTTTTATATGCTCTTGACCTACAACTTCTTCAAGCTTTTGAGGTCTGTATTTTCTGTACAAAGGTATATAATTCATGATAATATTATAACAGAGTTATGTTAAAAAAGGAAAGATTATGAACATTATTAAACCTCCTTTATTAAAAACAGGTGATACTATAGGAATTATTTCACCTTCAGGTGCAATGGAAGATAAGACAAATCTTGAACGAGCTATAGATTTTTTTGAAAACAGAGGGTTTCATATCAAGTTAAGTCAAAACATTTATTCAAAAAAAAGATATTTAGCGGGTGATGATGATGTTCGTGCAAATGAACTTAATCAAATGTTCGCGGATAATTCTGTTAATGCAATAATTGCTTTGAGAGGCGGTTATGGTGCTATCAGGATTATTGATAAAATTGATTATGAATTAATAAGAAACAACCCCAAAATTTTTTGCGGGTATTCTGATATAACAGTTTTAAATGCTATGATTTTAAAAAGAGCCGGACTTAAAACGTATTCAGGCCCTATGATATTGAGTGATTTTGGCTCGGAAAATATTTGCGAATTTACAATAAATAAATTTTTTGAAACTGTAATGGAAGACAAGTTTGATTATAAAGGACATTTTTGGGGCGGAAATTTGTCTTCTCTTGTGTCGTTATGCGGGATTGATTTTGTTCCTGATTTTAAATTTGATTTTTTTATTGAAGATTTGAATGAGCCTGTTTATAAAATTGATAAAATGTTGACTCAATTATCTAAAATTTCGGAATTTAAAAAGAATATAAATTCAATTTATGTTGGGGAGTTTTTGGATATAGATAATTCCGATTGGCTGGATGAAGTTTTATGCGAATTCTCTGAAAATTTAGATATTCCTTTATATAAAAATTTTCCTGCATCACATTCTGATAAAAAGGCAACAATTCCGTATGGCGATTAATTTTTGTGTATACCATAAAATATTAATTTTATGTTAATTACTCTTTTATCTGATTTTTTTTGCTATACAATAATTTATAGTAAAATATAAAAAGGTAAAATTATGTGGGATTATTCGGAAAAAGTTATAGATCATTACAGAAACCCTCGTAATGTGGGAAAAATAGATAATGCTGATGCAGTAGGAGAAGCAGGTTCTTTGGCCTGCGGAGATTCTTTGAAAATATACTTAAAGATTGAAAACAATATAGTAACAGATGCAAAATTTCAAACTTTCGGCTGCGGTTCTGCAGTTGCAAGTTCAAGTATTTTGACAGAAATGATTATAGGTAAAACGGTAGAAGAAGTTCGAAAAATTACTAATAAAGATATTGCAGATCAACTTGGCGGCTTGCCCCCAGAGAAGATGCACTGTTCTGTTATGGGGTATGAAGCTTTAGAAGATGCTCTAAAAAATTATGGTGATTATACAGACCTTGATGATTTGAGAAATGAGGAAGCGAATAATAACAAGGAAGAAAAGATTGTTTGTACTTGTTTTGGAATAACAGAAAATGTAATTTGGGATGCTATAAAAATTAACGGTTTAAAAACTGTTGAAGAAGTAACAAATTATACAAAAGCAGGTGGTGCATGCGGCAGATGTAAAGGAGCTATACAAGATATTATTGATACTTATTATAAAAAGACAAAGGAGTCTTCATTATCTCCTGCTCAAAAGATTTTAAAGATAAATAATATTATAGAAAATCAAATTTCTCCTGAGTTAAAAAAAGACGGAGGAGATATTACTCTTGTTGATATAGATGGAGATAAAGTGCTTGTAAAATTGAGAGGCAGATGCTCAGGTTGTAAAAATTCGCATTTGACATTGAAGGCATTTGTTGAAACAACATTGAGAGAAACAGTTGACAAAAATATAGAAGTAATAGAGGTATAAAATTGATTTATTTAGATAACAATGCAACCACAAAAGTTGACCCAAAAGTACTTGAGGCAATGCTTCCTTATTTTAAGGATGAGTATGCAAACCCATCAAGCGTATACGAATTTGCAAAACGTTCAAATCACGCAGTAAGAGATGCCAGAGGGGTTATTAAAGATTTTTTCAATGCTGAAAATGAAAAGGAAATAATATTTACATCTTGCGGCTCTGAAAGTGCAAATACTGCTATTCGTGGCGTTTTAAATATGAACAAAAGTAAACGTCATATAATAACTTCAAAAGTAGAGCATCCTTGCGTCTTGAATTTGTACTCAGCTTTAGAAAAAGAAGGATATAAGGTTGATTATATCGGGGTAAATTCTAATGGTGAATTAGATTTGGCTCAATTAGAAAGTTGCATTGATTCTGATACCGCATTAGTTTCTATAATGTATGCAAATAATGAAACGGGTGTAATATTTCCGATAGAAAAAATTTCTCAAATAATTAAATCCAAAAATCCCGAAACTAAATTTTTTGTGGACGCCGTTCAAGTTACCGGAAAAATCCCTATTGATGTTCAAGCAACAGGTGTGGATTTGATGAGTATCTCCGGTCATAAATTCCATGCGCCAAAAGGCATTGGTGCATTGTATGTCAATTCAAAAACTCTTATCACTCCGTTAATCATTGGTGGTCATCAGGAAAGAGGGAAACGAGCCGGTACGGAAAATGTTCCTTATATTGTCGGAATGGCAAAAGCGGCAGAGCTTGCTATGGACAATTTAAAGCACGAAGCTACAGAAGTCAAAAGATTGCGCGATAAATTAGAAGCAAACATCTTGAAAAATGTTTTTAATGCGAGAGTCAACGCAGGTATTATGAGCAGAGTTCCTAATACGACAAATATAGGTTTTGAATATATTGAAGGCGAATTAATTCTTCTTCATTTAAGTGATCTTGGAATATGCGCAAGCTCAGGTAGTGCCTGCACGTCAGGTTCTTTAGAACCATCTCACGTTCTTAGGGCGATGAATGTGCCGTTTACTGCAATACATGGCAGCATAAGATTTTCACTTTCAAAATTTACAACTGAAAAAGAAATCGATTATGTTTGTGAAAAAATGCCTTCAATTATTGAAAAACTTACAAATATTTCTCCGTTTCAAGAAGAATTGCAAGCATTAAAAGCTCGTAACCGAAATTAATGATAAATTAATCAAATCTAAAAATTCTTTTTATAAAATCCAGATATTTATTATGTTTTTTGGGGTATGATATTGGCGGGTAATACATTGGACTACAAGGTATATCATTATAAGAACCGTTTTTTCCTTCTTTTATTAATTTATCTAATTTTTTATCCAAAATTTTATCGCCGCTGTTCATCCCCATTTTCCGGTAAAAGACGTGTGGTACAGCTTCCGGTAAAAAGCTAAAATCGGCTTTTAAGTGGACAAAACCGTTGCAGTCCTCTTTCTTGGAACAGTATTTGGCAAAGTTTAGCATTTTTGAACCGTAGCCATGTTTAATTTTGTATGATGATAAATATGAGATGTATAATGATTTAACTATTGAATTATCTCTAGAAATAATAGCCGGAATATAACGCATTACAGCTTGCAATTCGCCTGTTTTAGTGTCAAACATATAATTTTGTCTTATTCTATGTGATCCGTAATGGGTAATGTTTTGGTATATTAAACTCGAAGGGAGTTGTTTTTGTTTTATTGGCGGAAATTTTAACATGATTTTTAAACCTTCATTTATATAATGCTCAAAAAAATA